>NZ_DAMADT010000019.1:0-411 GCF_031997925.1 Lachnoclostridium sp.
CAAAGTCTTTCGACATAACAGCCTTAGGTAGATACTCGTGTTTAATTTCATCCATATTTACCTTTGCCATTCCATGATCTGTATCTGAGGTAAATGTATTGGAATAAGACCACATTGGGAACCAAGGTGAATTTTCTCCTGCTGGATTTAACAACTGAACATAGGTTTCTGCACCATATGCCTTTAAGCATTCCTGAACCTCTGGCTTAAGAGCATCAAAGAACTCTCCTGGCTGACTGCCTGGCTCCCATGCATTAATTCCATCAGGATTCATACCTTCTAATTGTGGGAAATAAGAGTATTTACACAAATTAGCAACCTGATAATCCTGACTTACGGCATTATTACGTTGTTCGTCTGTACGATAGAAAACCCCACCGTCACCAGCCATATAATCTTGACCTTCAATAC
>NZ_DAMADT010000019.1:421-55010 GCF_031997925.1 Lachnoclostridium sp.
GCGAAGTGTTAATGCTTCTTGTGATAACAAATCATTGATAAACTTCATTGCACCTTCTACATCTTTACAGCTTACTGTGATTCCTAAACCGTTTGATACGTCAAGAGCACTTGCGGAATGGTAGCGTTCTTTTGTTCCTTCATTCATAACAATTCCTACAGGTACATAAGTACAATCATCTAAGCCCTGTGTCTTGATTGCTTCTTCTGCTTGCTGGAAGTTCCAATGTTGATCAACCATACCAAGTACACGACCAGAAGAAAGCTTTGCTATATATTGGTCATAAGACATCGTAAATGTCTCAGGATCGATAACTCCCTTTTGAAATTCTTCATTAAGCTTTGCAAAGTACTTCTTTGCAGTTTCTGTTGTATTATAATCAGAAACCTCTAAAGTTACTGGATCAACAATACAACAACCATCATTTGGATAACCATCTAAGAAAAATGGTGCGTTCTCCAAACAGAAATATCTCCAGTCATCACTTAATATTTCATATCCGATATTTGCAGTTCCATCTGGCATAGTAGGATTCGCTGCAAGATATCGTTCAATTAAATCAAAGTACTGATCAAGTGTTGTAATCTTAGGGTAATTAGCCCACTTTAATACTCTTGTTTGAATCCAAAATGCTTCGTCATTATGTACACATTCGGTATCTTTTCCATTGATAATACCAAATTGAGGAATTATATATACATGCCCATCCTCTGCTCTAACCTTATTCCACTCTTCCTCTGATAAGTAATTCTTAACATTAGGATAGTTATCCCAATACTGATCAATTGCAACATAGGCACCTGCTTCTAGTAACTGAGCATGACCTGTGGAACCACTAATAAAATCTGGATATTCACCACCAGCAATTAATGTACCAACTGCTTCTTCTGCTGTCTGACCAGTTAACCAAGTTTCTTTACACTTAGCTCCTGTTAACTCAGCTAATTTCTCCATTGCAACATTATTATCGTTGATTTCAGTCCCAGGTACTGCGAAAAATGCAGTGAATTCTTTCATTTCTTGCTTTTCTGGTGCTTTTGTGTCTTCTGGTTTTTTTGTTGCTTCAACTTTAGAATTGTCTACATCTTTCGTATCGTCCACCTTTTTACTGCAGCCTGATGCTAAAGAAGCAATTAGCATTAGTACTAAAAACAGTGACAAAAATCTTTTTTTCATAACTTATCCTCCCTGCTCTTATTGTTTCATCACCTCTAAGTGACTACTTAAATCGTACCAATATTGTGCATTTTCTACAACCATACAAACTATAGATTATATCCATGTGAACTATATATATAAACTTAACTTTCTCTTATCCGCTTATATATACATAATTAACAATATAAAAGATCAGTTCTACACATTATCTGTTTTGATTTCGAAATCTTGTCGGGGTACATCCCTTCACAGAAACAAAGCGATTGATGAAGTAATCTAGGTTATGATAACCAACCAATTCAGCTACGATATACACCTTTTCGTCCGAACGTAGCAATAACTCAGCTGCTCGATCGATACGATAATTATTCAAGTAATCCTTAAATGGCAGACCAAATTGTTTCTTGAATACCTGGCCTAAGTAAGCACTATTAATGAAATATTTTTCACTCAAAGATTTAAGACTTAAATTCTCAGCATAATTTTCTTCAATCTCCCTTTCAATACTAGCTAGAATTCCTTTTGAAACATTTTTACGAAGTTGTTGCAAATATTCTGAAAAATCATAAGCAAATAACTTAAAGTGCTTTCGGCTTCCACGCATAGCATCTCTGTGGAAGGTATTTTTACTAATATATTGTAGGATTTCTTCTTGATTGATATTATCATCTTGCTTCGTCGCCAAATAAATCAGTTGATATAATATGTAACTAATATTTAGATTTATTAGATTATAATCCATATTGGACTGATTAATATCATCGTTAATACTATCCACCATAGAGGATATTTCCTCTTTATTATTTTCTTCAACCGCTTGAATTAGAATATCTAATTTTCTTCTTTCTAATAAGGAGGTTCCATTTAGATTCATGTTTTCATCATAAAAGGCGATATCTTTATCATTACGAAACATCTGTAAAGTCTTTGCAATCAATGCGGTTTGATATGATTCTGATAATCTTGCAATTGAATCAACCTTATTCCCTACAAATAATATAATTTTGTGGTTGATTCCTTCGCCCAATTGCCCGCTGAATTGTTGTAAGTATTCCCCTTCGTTTAACCCCGCATCATCTGAAAGATAATCACAATAAAGAAAACCTATATCATAAGAGGAATCTTGTTTTCCGACATCAAATATAATATGGTATTCTTCTTCCTTCAGTAATTCTCTTGCCTGCATATATAGGTTCTTTTGAATTTTTCGTTTATCAGTCTCTGTTAGATTTTCCTGGCCTGTAAAATCAAGATTGATATTTATGTACTTTATTTCTTTCGATATCCTTAAATGTTTTGTTACATACTCGATATTGTAATTATCGAATTTTCCCCAAATGAGTGCCAAAAGATTTCGGTCAAAAAGTGCTCTTTCCTTTTCTCTGTTTTCATTTTGTCGATTATCAAGCTCTTTGCTTTTTTGAGAGACCCTACGAAGTACCTCCAACAACTCCTCTTTTTGAACTGGCTTTAAAAGATAATCACAACAGTTGTGTTTGATTGCAGACCTCGCATACTGAAAATCATAATATCCACTAAGAATAATATAAGATGCATCAGATAATTTTTCTTTTCTTATGTACTCTAATAGCTCGATGCCATTCATCTCAGGCATTTTAATATCTGCAATGATAAGATCTACTTTGTTTTTTCGTAAAAACCGTATCGCTTCTTTACCATTCGCTGCTTCACCAATGATTGTAAACCCTTCCGCCTTCCAATCAATAAGCATTGCTAACCCTTGTTTGATATATGGTTCATCATCCACTACTAAGACTCTTAACATATTAATCCTCCATTCTGTTGCAATCCCGCGATTTTGGACGACAGTACAATATTCGCAACGTGTCATCCTGACACACTACTCCAAACCATGTCGTAGGCTGTGTGAAAATTGTTTTTTATTTTCACGCTACCCTCTCCTTTTTCAATGGCTGTCCTTAACAGGTGATAATTGGCAATTTTATAACTATTGTTGTACCAACCTTATCTTCACTATCAATTTTTATATTAAACTTTTCGCCACAAAACATTCTAAGCCTTACGCAAGCATTTAAGATACCAATAGATTCACTATTTTCAATCGTTTCAATATTGGATCCGTTCATATACTCCTGAAGCTTCTTTGCTTGCTCTTCCGTCATTCCAATACCGGTATCCTCCACTTCAATCGTAACACTACCCTCATTTTCCGTAATATAGATAAATATCCATCCCTCATTACTCATACTCTCGATTCCGTGCACACAAGAGTTTTCAACGAAAGTCAGGATTGTTAACTTAGGAATCTTATATCGTAAACATGCTTCCTCCACTTGGATTTGATATAATAATTTGTTACCAAATCGATATCTTTGAAGTTGCAGATAAGCTTCCACAAAATCCATCTCTTCTTTAATCGTTATAGTATCTGCTCCCCAATCCACAGACTTTCTCATTAAGATAGCTAATTTTCCAATAATGTGAGCCGTTTCATCTTCGTTTTTAATTAAACTTCGCATACGAATACTCTCTAGGGCATTAAACATAAAGTGAGGATTAATCTGACTATGAAGCGCCAAAAGTTCCGCTTGTTGCTTTGCTAAGTTTAATTCTTGTCTCTCGAGCTTATCTTTATAAACAACCTGAATTAAGTCCTCCATCTTTAGAACCATTAAATTATAGTTTTTTATTAAATATCCGATTTCATCTACACTAGCTTCTCCAGTTATCATATCAAACTTTTCTTCTTTTACCTTATCTAGGTACTCTCCAAGAAGAAAGATTCTCCGAGTATTTGACTGATTGACTAGATACATAATCGTGATTGGCAGTAGTAAATTCGCTAATATTAAAATAAAAAAGATTGGTATATTGTCTCTTAATCGTTCTATCATGTTCGATTGGTAACCAACGATATAAATATCCCAATCCCTACTATAAAGATGCATTTGCTTTTCTGCATATTCTCCCTTTAAATTTCCTTCGTTCCACTTTGAGAATTCTTTGCTTCCTGAGGTTATCCCATCATTTGAAAATATGATATTATCACCATCACAGACATAAACTTTTGCATCGTATTTTGTATTCGTAATATCTTTTTGAATAATACTATAGTCTACATCGAGTTTTACAATCTTCTCTAGGCTGTTCTTTCCATAATAATCTAACTTTCTTATAATAGAAATGGTCCTGCCTGTATCATGGGTATATAAATTAGTTTTATTATAGTCATAGTATGGGAATATAATTAAATTTCTTCCACTAGAGGATAGATACTGATACCATTCTGTATTAGTAATCTCACTGACTTTAGCAAATTTTCCCCCATTGGTAATAGTATCATTGTCTGCATATAGTATGACATTACTAATCTTTAATCCAAGACTTTGATGTAAGATATAATTTCTTTTTAATGAATCGTAAGCGCTGTAATAATCGTATGGGGAAGTATATACTGTATCTAAGAATTTACTGATGATTCGGTTTGTATACATATCATTTGTAATAGTAACCGCATTACTAAAAGAGGAGGTAATATTATATTCCACTGCTTCTGCGATGTTTTCTAAGTTTCTTTTTCTGGATGCTTTCTCTGAATCATACACAATTTTTAAAATCAATCCATTAGTTACAATTACAGGGATAGCTACACAAAAAAAGTATAGAAAATAAAGCTTTTTTTTCAAAGTATAATTATCAAGCTTTTTTATTTGTCTCTTAAAAAATTTAGATAGTAAGTCACTATTCATGAGCCCTCATTTCCTGCATAGAATACGCACTTAACATATATAATTTATTACTTTGCTGCTTCTTTGTCTTGTTAACATGACAATTCTTGTTTGCAAGATAATTCTTGTTTAAGACAATGAGTATCATCGAGTTTGTGGATGAAACTCCGACATAAGCAGGCTGAGTGAAAGTTTTAAAAACTTACACCCATTACTCCTTTCTAACTATAGCATGCATACCTTACCAAATCTTGTCATTTATTGCTCATTACTATCTATTCATTGCTATATTTGTCGGTAGTACGAAATATAGTTTTAATTAGTACGTTTTACAAGGAACTACACCCGATTATGTAGAAGACCACTAACAACAAAACAGCGATATGAGCCTTGATAAGAGTGGCTACATATCGCTGTTTTATTGTTGTAGTTTCCAAAGGACTTTCCCCTTGGCACACGACCTTACAAAGCAAGGTGTATTGTGTTATCGTAATAAGTTACTTGCCTAAAATGTTATCTCTCCGAAAGATTAAATTCTTCCATAGTACAATCCTCAGACTCATATAATTTATTCTTAGAAATATGATATGGCTCTTCATAACGAACTCTGCCACTAACACGAAGCCCATCAACACTCCTCGCGTAAACAGCTGGAATGCTATGTGGATATACATGACGGAGGGATGGCTGTTCATCAAAAAAGCCAGATTTTTGAGTTCCTTGGCTGCACATCGTAACCTCAAGATCAGTTATAGTAATATTTTCAATCCTTGCATCCTCTTCTCCTGCTAGAAATACACTGGATTCTGCCTTCATATAGATATGGTCAAAGGTTATATTTCTTAACTTTCCTGGATAGTTACGATTTTCATTTCGGTATGTCGCATTAATAAAGATAGGCTCCCCATTCCCCCACCACATGGTAGGGCCTTCTGTCCGTTCTCCATCCGCATATTTTAAAACGCTTCCGGTAACATGATGTACGTGAATGTCTTCAATTGTAGCACCATCTCTTACCCAGATTCCAACACCTCTGGAGCAATCTTTAATTACACAGTCACTAAGCATAACATTTCGAATATCTCCATGAGTCTCAGTTCCAATCTTTAAACCAGAATCACGTGAATATAGAATACAATTATTAATTACTATATTTTCACAAGCTCCGTATTTTTGAGACATTGGTTTCGTTGCTTTTACTACGATTGCATCATCCCCTGTCTTCACTAAACATCCGCTAATCATAACATCCTGGCAGCAATCTGGATCAATGCCATCATTATTGGCACCACGAATATCATTTAATATTTTAATATCTTTTACAAGAACGTGGCGACAACCAGCCATATGTAAGGTCCAGAAGGCTGCGTCCTTAATTGTAATATCCTTTACTGCTAGATTCGTAACATCTTCTAAAAACGTGGTTCTTGGACGAAAAGCTGTTACATTCAAAGGACATTCGTGAGCTCCATTATCTGCATTATCATCAAAGAACACCTTATCTCCCTGTCCATAGATGGTTCCTTGTCCTGATATTGTAATATTTTCTTCATGGCAGGCGAATATAAAACATCCTCCATCCCATCCAGTCGTTAGATTATCATCTTCAAAAAGCTTTGCAAAATCTAGGATATCTTCTTTCCTTAAGCTACTAATCAATATAGCTCCCATCTCCAGATGAAAATCGACATTACTCTTTAAGATTATTGTTCCACTTAAGAAACTACCTGCAGGAACAATGACTTGTCCACCATTTATCGTTGCTTCATCAATCGCTTTTTGAATTGCAGCTGCATTGTTGGTTATACCGTCTGCAACAGCTCCATAATCTAATATATTATAGACTTTTCTAACCATATCAATCTCTCCTTATAAAGTATTCTTTCCTACTCCGACACACACACCATAATAAGATTTTATTTCTAAATATAATGCAAACATAATTCTCATCGGAGTAGGTTTTATCTATTGCCTTATATTTCCCGTATATCTTATCAGTATTATAAACGACATTTACAAATACTACAATTAATTGTTTTTTCCTTTTCTCAACACTTTCTCCAGGATTAATAAAATTCAGCGGCTATGCTCTGTACGACACTCGGCTTTTCTACATAGCAAATTGTATGAGTTATCCTTTTAGATGCTTGAATTTATAGATGGATGTATAATGAAACTTATTTAATAATAATTGCAACATAGTTATAATAATATTATGTAAGATAATATTTACAGGAAGGGATAAAGATTGAACAGTTATAATCGAAAAATATTAACAATTTCTTTTTTATCAATCCCTCTATCGGCTGGGATTGCATTAGTACCTGTTTTATCAAATATTGCGGCTGCTTTTCCAAATCAAGAAGGATCGATCCAACTACTCATAACAGTTCCATCTTTATTTATGATGTTTTCATCGCTCTTAACCGATAAGCTATCAGAAAAAACATCACTGAAAACCACTACCATAATCAGTATTATCATCATTCTTTTTTCTGGAATATCGCCATATTGGATAAACAATTTTGCCTATCTATTATGTACCCGTGCTTTTATGGGTATCGGGTTAGGACTGTTGAATACTGCCATTGCAAGTTTGCCAGCACTTTACTTTTCTGATGATAAGTCAAGAGATAGCGCAGTAGGTATTCAATCAGCTTTCGTGTGTGCTGGGGGAATATTATTTAATATTTTAAGTGGAACCTTTGCAAAGTATAATTGGAAATTTGTATTTCTTGTTCAGCTTTTAAATATCGTTCCTTTGATAGTAGCAATGATTTTAATGCCAAAGACAGAGAATAAAAAGGTTAAAACAGATATTTCTAATAAGAAAAACATTTTCGTGAAGAGTGCTATACCAGTAGCCGCCATTAGTTTTATTTGTATAATCTTAACATGCACTTATCCGTTAAACCTCTCCTTGTTCGTTGAAAGAAGTGGTCTTGGAAACTCACAATTTGTAGGCCTATTAGCAAGCATTAATTCTGCTATTGGATTTTTTATCGGTTTAGTTTTCGGTAAAGTGTATTCTAAAACCAAAGGTAAAACACTTACACTAGGGTTGATACTTACAGCTGCAGCCTTGCTGATTGTAAGATCTTCACCTAATCAAGCTATTTTGCTAATCGGTAGTGTTTTCTTTGGGATTGGTACCAGCTTTATATCTCCAACACTGTATTCAATGCTTTATAAGAGAGTGAAGCAAGAAGAAATCGTATTATCTGTAGCATTGTTAGGAATAGCTAGCAACGTATCTCAATTTATCTCGCCTTTTATAATAAACCCTATTGCTAAAGCAGTAGACGGCAATAATATTGAGGGGACTAGGCTTTTCGTTGCTAGTATTCTTATTATAGTTTTGTTATTGATACTGAAACTAACAGAAAAAAGAAAAATAGAAAATAGAAAATCTTTAATACACCTCAAGGATAATGAGCTAAGAAACCGATGAAGACAACAATTAGGCTTACAACAAAACAGCGATAATACACCCCGTTATGTGGGTTGCAAATCGCTGTTTTTTATTGTGATTTCCAAAGGAACTTGCCCCTTGTACATGACCTTTTGAAGCAAGTTTTTTATGCTATACGCTCAAAATTATCTGTTATTTCTTCACTGGTCTTATTGGAACCCACACTTCACAAACATAATCTGGAGCATCTACATCTCCACATGGATAAAATTCGATTTCAGGCCCTTCTTCATGCTCATAACCAGAAGTCATAAACCATTCTGTATTCATACGCTGAAACGTTTCTTGAATCCCTGCAGCTCCGATACACTCAAACTTTACCCAGGTAAACTCAGGTACTTCTAATACTTCATAACCTTCTGGCATCTGACCTTCTGGCTTTATTGCTATCATATAGCGGAATCTTTCTTCCTCAAAATGAAAATCATAGCAAACCCCATACATCGCTTCCTCTTTCCTGCCATTTAAATTAACAATCCTATCGCAGGTACCATCCGAGTTTAACTCTTCCCACATCTTTGGTATCAATTTAAAATTTTCTCCATTATTGATTGAAATTTCTCTTGAGATTCCAGCCAAACAAAATCCATCCATCTTTTCAATTCGATACTTCATAACTTCTGCTCCTTTAATTGATATTTGAAAGGAGATTCTTGGATAGAGCTTTAACTTTGCTCCTGGGACGCGCGCTTCCTGTGGAGTAATTCCATGTATGGATGTAAATGCTCGTGCAAATGATACTGGAGAATCGTATCCATATTTGATTGCTGTATCAAGGACGGAAACTTTACTTTTTGATAACTCCAGTGCAGCTGCTGTCATACATCTACGCCTTATATAAACTGCAAGTGTGACATTCGCTATAAAGGAAAACATTCTCTGAAAATTATAAGAGGAACATAATGCCTTAGCTGCTATTCTTTCATAATCAATTTTGATACTTAGATTCTCTTCAATATAATTAAGCGAAGCATTCATATAATCAAGCCAATCCATAACACCACTCCTTTCATAAACCATGATAAAACAACTGCAGATTAAAGTCGCAACTTTTTGTGCACAGAATTATTTATTTATGTCATTATTGGAGACCAAATACGATGCAATGCTCCGCAGATCTTCCATGTATTGAAACCAATGAATGACATTATTATCTTTATTGTATAACATATAAAAATTGCTTTCACTGAATAATCTACTGTGATATAATATTTATATATTCGGAATATCTTGAAGTAAAAATAGGTTAACCAATGAGAGTAACTGGGATAGGCTGAAAAATTAATCTTTTTTCAACCGTATTAAAAAGGTGCGAAAGCGCCAGAGAAGAGGTTACAATGAACGAGGACATCCATAATTACATAAGCAGTTTCGATAGGGAAACAATGCAACGATTTTATGAACTGTATGATTTAATTGAGCAATGTGCACCGAAAGGTTTCTATGAAAAGTTATGGGCTAAGATTCCATCTTTTTATTACAAAGATCAATTTATTCGCCTTATACCGTTCAAAGATCATATTAATATTGAAGCCAAAGCAGTTCTTTTATTTAAGGATCATTTAGTAGGTTACAATATAACGCCAAAAGGAATGCTTCAAATCTATCATGGTGAGCCAATACCACATGAAGTAATTAAAAAAATATTTGTAGAAAGTTTTAATGCATAAACAAGAAAACACGCTCACATTGCTAACCGAATCATTTAATTTTTCCAGATCGCTTTCTTCTTTAGGATAGCGGTCTGGATTTCTTTTTGCCACAAGGTAGTCAGCCTTGTGGCAAAACATTATATCAAAAGCCTTCATTTTCACATTCAGTTCTTGAATTTTTGTCCTTAATTAATCCAAAAACAAACCCTAATACGGCACCTACGATGGATGGGATAACCCATACAAGTCCTTCACTGGCCAAAGGAATTACTTTAAGAAAAGAAAAATTCAAACCAAATCCCTCTAATCCTGATAAGAGACTAAATACTGAAGTAAACAGCATACATAATTGATATACTTGTCTATATCCTTTAAATAGGTTATGGGCAAATGGTAAAAGTATTAGAACTATTGCCATTGGATATATGATGTTAAGCACAGGAATTGAAAATTTTAATATTTTATTTAGGCCAACATTAGCAAATAACATACTAGATAGGCATAATACAATTACCCATGTTTTATAGCTCACCTTAGGAATTATAGTTGTAAAGTATTTGCTGCAAGATGTTATAAGGCCAACAGAAGTACTTAAACATGCTAATGAAAATAGAATGCTAAGTATTATTATTCCTTTTGAACCAAATAGATATAAAACAATGTTTGTAAGACTTTGGGCACCATTTTCAACAGAACCAAGTGTTCCTTGTGCTGAAGCTCCTAAATAAGATAAAACTATGTATATTACAGTTAATACTAAACCTGCAATTACACCTGATTTTATCGTATTACTTATAAGACCTTTTTCACTATTTACTCCTCTTTCTTTCAAAGTGAATGCTATAACTATACCAAAATTAAGAGCGGCTATAGCATCCATAGTCATATATCCATCCAAGAAGCCTTTTAAAACAGGATTGCCTGAGTAATAGGATGTTGGAGCGGAAAATGCACCTATAGGTTTTAATATGCTTCCAACAAAGATTGAAGCTATAAGTATTAAAATACAAGGAGTAAGTACTTTACCTAAACGATCCATAAGCTTTGATGGTTTAAGGCTCAACCAGAAAGCTAAGGCAAAATAGCATAATGTATATGCTAAAAGCGGCATAGCACTTGCATTAAGAGAATCAGGTAAAAAAGGCTTAATTCCCATTTCAAAAGCAAGGCTTCCAGCACGAGGGATTCCTAAAAAAGGCCCTATAGATAAGTATATTAATATTGTAAATACTAGTGCAAAAGTTTTACCCACACGTCCAGCTACGGATTGAAGCCCATTAGCTTTTGCTACAGTTGCTACAGCTAAGATCGGAAGGCCTACCGCAGAAAGCATAAAGCCTCCTAATGAAAGTACTAAATTTGTACCAGAAAGCTGGCCAAGCAGTGGTGGAAATATCAGGTTTCCTGCACCAAAAAACATTGAGAATAACATTAAACTTACTAGCAATAAATCTTTCTTTGATAACTTTTCCATTTGAATCTTCTCCTTACTATTATAAAAATATTAATTGGATAGCAAATACCTATATCGCATTCCACAACACCACCTCTGCATAAAATTGGGCAAAAAAAACACTCGTCCTTATAACATAAGGACGAGTGCTACTCGCGTTACCACCTTAATTTCCGTTAAATTAAAAACACTTTAACGACACTCAGTAACGTACAATCATACGTGTTCCCTGTAATGTGGGAAAGTCATCAAGTCTTACTGATTTTCAGACTTGCTCCTCGGAGATGATTTTCAGATACACATTGCACATTGGCTCTCAGCATACACCAATTCTCTGTAGAACAAAAGTTATACCTTACTTTTTCTCGTCGTAGGATTTAGTTATATTTAAATAATTTTATATCACTTTGTTTAAAGAATGTCAACATTAAAAAAGTAGCTTTTGTGTCATCCTGTTTTTTATTGAACACTCAAAATACTGGAAAGTGCGTTTCCTTTACTGTAAATCATCAAAATCAAATACCGCTGCTTTTGTATAATTCGTTACTTTTGCTTCAAAAAAGTCAGTCTTCGTACTATTGATGTTAGAAAATGACTCTATCCATTCCATTGGATGTTTCGTGATTTCTGGATAAAGTATTTCCAAACCAACTGCTCGTAATCTTTGATTGGATAAGTACTTAATATATTGATCGATAAGCTCATGATTGATGCCAAGTATCTGATTATCCGTAACATATTGTCCCCAAGCAATCTCGTGCTCGACACCAGTTCTCATCATCTCACGAAGTTCCTCATCTAAGCCATTGGTAAATAGCTCTTTCTGCTCTAGACGAAGTTCCTTTAAAATATTTTGAAACAGTACCAAATGTGTTATTTCATCTCGATTGATATATTTAAAAATTGTACTGGTAGCTGTCATTTTACCTTGTCTTGCTAGTGTATAGAAAAAACTAAACCCGGAATAAAAATAAATACCCTCAAGTATATAATTTGCAAATACTACACGTACAAAATTTGCATCACTAGGTTCATCACTAAATCTTTGATAAATATTAGCTATGAATTTATTACGTTCCAAAAGATACTTATCCTCTCTCCATATATCATAGATTCGATCTCTTGTGACTGGATTAGTCACGGTATCTAAGATATAGGAGTAGCTTTGCGCATGAATTTCTTCTTGAAATGCCTGTACATTTAGTAAGGAGGATACTTCTGGAGCAGTAATATACCTTGATATGTTTGGTAGATTTTCACTTTGTATCGAATCTAAGAAGTTGAGGAATGCAATGATTTTATCGAAGGCATTCCGTTCTCCATCCGTTAAGTAAGGAAATTGTTTTACATCCTCTTGCAGTGAAATTTCTTCTGGTATCCAGAAATTATTCAGCATCGTACGATAAATCAAGCGCGCCCAGTCGTATTTGATTCGATTCCACTCTCTAAGATTTGTTGTATTTCCCTTGATTAAACGATCGGTTCCACGATCTCCATTCTCATTAAAAATTTTCTTCTTCTCCATTATAACCTCCCTTTTAACTAGAACAGCTTGTACATTCATCCATCTCCAGCGACTGATTTCTAACATAGTAAATTGTCTTAAGACCTTTTCTCCATGCTTCCATATATAAATTTAAAATATCAATTGCCTTGTATTCTGGTGTGATATATAGATTAAACGACTGAGATTGATCAATGTGTCTTTGACGTATTCCACAAGCACGGATGCTAAACTGTTGATCAATCGTATGTGCTTCTTTGTATAACCAGAAATTCGATGGATTCAAGTTTGGAGCAGTTTTTGGTATAAAACTTCCCTTCTTTTCTTCAATAAAATATCGTTTAAAGATAGGATCAATACCCGCTGAGGTATTTGCAATGTTTGAAGTACTTCCAGTTGGTGCAACTGCTGTAATATAGCCATTTCTCATCCCATACTTTGCTACCTCTTTACTTAATGCCATCCATCGTTCACTGGTATAACCTCTGCGGTTAAAATACTCTCCTGTTTCCCACTCGGAACCATGAAAAGCTTCATATTTTCCCTTTTCCTTTGCAAGTTGCATCGAGGCTTTGATGGCCTGATATGCAATTTCTTCAAATAAATCATCCGCTTCCTCAAGATGTTTTTGTGTCTCCCAACCAATACCGTGATTTACAAGATAATGATGATATCCACTTGTCCCAAGTCCGATTGCACGGTACTTATCACTGGTAATTCGTGCTTCTGCTACTGGTGTCTTATTTAACGTAATAACATTATCAAGCATACGAATCTGTAATGGAATATTAACTTCTAAATCCTTTTTTTCAATCCTACCAAGACTAATCGAATTTAGATTACAGGTTACCATATCCCCTGATTTAGTCTTTGTAATAATCACTTTATCACTGGACTCTTCTTGAAGCACTTCCTCTACGAGCTCACTTTCACTCATATTTTGAGCTATCTCTTGACAAAGGTTCGAGGAATAAATCATTCCAACGTGTTTATTCGGATTTGCCTGATTCACCGTATCACGGAAGAAGATAAAAGGTGTTCCGGTCTCAACAGCACTCTTCATAATCCGTTTCATCACTTCAAGTGCCGGAACTGAAATTCTTGGTAATTCTTTGCATTCTTCACATGCAAGATAGCGCTTTGTAAACTCTTTCTCTGTGACCTCATCATAGCTATCCTCCAAAGAAAATCCCATTACCTTTTTTACCATGTAAGGATCAAATAACGACCACTCTTCTCGTCGCTCTAATCGTTCCATGAATAAGTTTGGTACACTAAGTGCGGTAAATATATCATGCGCTTTTCTTCGATCATCTCCATTATTTGTTTTGAGGTCAAGAAAATCATATAGGTCGGCATGCCAAACATCTAGAGTAATGGTAGCTCCTCCCTTTCGTCTTCCTAATTGATCCACTGCAATTGCAGTATCATTATAGAGTCGCACCCAAGGAATTACTCCTCCGGAAGCATTCTTATTTCCTCGTATCTCACTGTTTAAAGCACGGATTTTACCTACATAGATACCAAGCGCCCCGCCATGTTTACTCACACTAGAAAACTTCTGATTCACATCATAGATCGACCATAAATTATCTCCTACCACTGAGATAAAACAGCTACTTAGCTGATAAAATGGTGTACCGGCATTGGCAAGAGTAGGCGTTGCTACTGTCATTTGAAGACTACTTAACAAATCGTAGAACTTCTTCACATATTCCATACGCTTTGATTTCTCTTCCGGAATTGCAAGGTGCATCGCAATTGTCATAAATCTTTCTTGTGGAAGTTCAAGAACCTCCTTCTGATTCCCCTTAACAAGATAACGATCGGATAACAGCTTCACACCCTCGTAATTAAATAAATAATCACGCTCTGGCTTAATATACTCACCTAACTCTTTTATCTCTGACTGTGAATATTTATCTGTCAAATATTCTCCGTAATATTCTTTCTCCACCAACGAATTCACTAGCTTTAAAAAATCCCCATATCCAAAATGCTTATAATGACGTTCAATAGCTGCTTCTTTATACAAATCAAATACGAACAATCTCGCCGCTACATACTGCCAATTGGTATGTGTTTCACGCATGATATTACCAAATTCATCTTTCTTGATATGGATTACTTTTTCAATCGCTGTTTGTATCAGCATCTTTTGAATTTCTTTCGTACTCATTCCGTCCACAAACTGGATCCTCGCATCCAGCTCCAGTTCGATTGGATCACAGCCTTCCAAACCCTCACAAGCAAATGCAATCATTCTCTTCGTCTTTTCCACACATAACGGCTCATAGCTTTGATTACGCTTTTTAATCATAATATCCATAGTTTACACTCACCCTGTCTTTTAGTTAATTACAATATATAGTATCATCTAAAGAGATATCATTATATTTAATACTATATAATGTCATAGTAATAATTATCGTTATTATTTATATATTATACCGCAACATAAAAATAATCAAGAGTGAAATATTTTTTTACTTATTTTTTTAGACTTTTGGAGGTGTATTATTCTCCAAAAATTGACATAAGAAAAAGAAGAACAGACTATTAAGAATGTTCTTCCACTGGAACTTAGAATATTTAAATTATACTTTTGCATTGTTGCCATTCTTGACGAAATCGAATATACCAATCCAAACACTTGCCAGACCTATATCCGCTTTTTACTTAACTCTAACTTTCATAGGGTGATTCTCATGAAACTGTACCAAATCCCATAGGTTTCCATATAAATCTTTAAATACAGCTACTTTTCCATAGTCCTGTACTTTAGGTTCTCTAATAAATTCAATTCCATGCTCTATCATCTCTTGATAATCCCTATCAAAATTATCAGTCCCAAGAAACAGGAAAACTCTTCCCCCTGCTTGATTACCAATAAACTCCTCCTGCACTGGTTTCGAAGCTTTAGCTAGCAATATTGTTGTTCCATTAGAACCTGGTGGTGATACTACCACCCACCTTTTATCTTGTTCAGCTTGATAAGTGTCTTCCACCAATTGAAAATGTAATTTTTTTGTATAAAAATCAATAGCCTCATCATAATCTCTTACAACTAATGCTATATGAACTATCGATTGTACCATGATTAGCTCCTCCTTTTAAGTATTTAAATCTTCTTATTAATATTTCATTTATTATATATCTGAAATAATGCTTTTGGGACCAAAACATTAACTATGTATGTTCCGTTCTCATTTGAGTTCCCCCATATTTATTGTTATGGTGAAATACTCCTTTTCGGTTATTTTAGCACTAGCATATAGAAAGGACAAGGGGCCATTTCCCCAATTATCATATGATAGAGTAAAGCATTATAACCTAATTATGAAATCAAAAGATATTAGTTTCTTATTGTACCGAATAATCAAAAAGTCTTAAAAAGAGAGAGGTAAAGCAAAATAATCAAACTACGACTTCTTTGCTATACTTCTCTCTCAATATTATTCCAATCAAGGTTTCAATTCTTTCTTATTACTCAATGCTTTTTAGAGCCTCGATCGGATCAATTACATCCAACGACCGATCAGTAATCAAATTCACCAATAGAGCAAAAATATAGGACATTACAGCAGAAATCACATAGCTGATTGGATGAATAGAAACTGCAAAATAAATGGATGGCATCTTAAGTGCATAAGTTAAACAGTTGCCGATAATATATCCTAATGGTAATCCAAGCAAAATTCCGATTCCCGTCAATATGAAAGTCTCTTTATTCACGTACAAATGAACTTCTTTATCATAAAAACCTAGCACCTTAATCGTTGCCAGTTCTCGTTCGCGCTCTGAAATGTTTGTCGTAGACAGTGTAAACAATACAGCAAATGCCAATCCTGCTGCCATTATAATTAAGATATAGACAACCATATTGATGAGTGAAAATGCAGATGCAAATTCCTCTTTCAAATTTTCTGTGCTAATAGCAGAAATTACTCCATCTTTTCCTGCCAGTTCCTCTGCGTAATCAGAGTGATTCTTATTAGTATCAGTCAAATTTGCTAACACACCATTTGGTTCATAGATGCCAAACAAATTTTCATAAACCTTCTGTGTCATATACACGTTATTTCCCAAATAATTTTTGACTAATTCGCTAACTTCCACTTTTGCCTGCACTAGTTTTAAATTTTGTAAGGATACCATGTCCCCCTTTTTAAAATCCAGTACAATACCTGCATTCTGTGTAACTATAATTCCACTCTCATCTAGCTTGACTGCTTTATCTTCTATATTTTCCAACTGGATAAACGATTCCAAGGTCTTTCCATCTGGCACTACAATCAGCTGTACCTTTTCTTCATTACCATCTCTATTTTTTATTTTGACCGAGTCAATTTGTACATTGATAAACTCTGAAACATTTTCATCCTCTCTGATATAAGACAACAGCTTTTCATTATCCTTTGATGATGCTATTACCATTAAATCATAAAGATATGTGTTCTCATATTGCTTTGGCATCAGTTCAGTCACAGAATCCTTAATAGCAAATCCACAAAGAACCAATGCAGTACACCCCATAATTCCAGATACCGTCATTATCATACGCTTCTTGTATCGGAATAAGTTTCTGGCTGTTACTTTATTTAAAAAAGATAGCCTTCTCCATATAGGTGTCACATATTCTAAGGCAACTCGTGATCCAGCGAGTGGAGATCTTGGCCTCATCAGCACCGCAGGCATTTGTTTTAGTTCCGCATGACATGAGAGAGTCGTCGCCCCAACGATTCCTATGATAAATAATAATACCCCTCCAATACCATAGATCAGATCAAACTTCAACAGATATTCTGGAAGTAGATACATTGTTTTAAAAATGATAAATATAATTTGGGGTAGTACGATATAACCACAGAGATCTCCCAAAATTCCTCCAAAAAGACATGCTATAAAGGAATACAAAAGATATTTTCTTCTGATCTCCCTGTTTTTAAAGCCCAATGCCTTATATGTGCCTATTAATCCACGGTCTTCCTCAACCATTCTGGTAATGGTAGTCAGACTGATTAGAATTGCTACGACAAAGAAAAGAATAGGAAATATGGTACCAATCGTCTCTATACTGGCGGCATCATTTTTAATATTTCCATAGCCGCTTAAAGAGGTACGATCTTGCACATACCACTGCGGCATTTCTATTTCTTCAATTTCTTTACGGGCTTCCCCTAGTTTTACCTCCGCTTGAGCCCGTTTCGCCTCAAATTCTTTTTTACTTTCCGAAACTGCTTCTGCTCCAAATTCAGCTTCTACATACGAAATTTCTTGTTCTGCCTTAGCAAATGCCTCCTTCATCTCCTGTTCAGAATCCGAAAGCTTCCTATAAGCCTCACTGGTTAGTTCATCATAACGCGCCTGTTCTCTTTTCCCTTTCAACTGGGATTCAATAGTATTTAAAACCTGTGTTACATAGTTTTCATAATCTTTTGAATAGCATAACAGTTTACTACTATCAGCCAGCGTCAAATAAACTTCTGTATAGATATTCGAATTTACCGCTTCTTGTAATACAAAAAATGTATAGTCTGTTGTGGCTGTGGAGCGAAATGACACCGCACCATCGTTGCTATTGACATCCATAACATCCGTAACAATTCCGGTAATTTTATAACTCGTATGAATGAAAGTCGGTTTCTCGTCTTTTAAATCCAAATTATCTTCTTTTGCATCTTCTTTTTTATCTCCCCCTACTCCTGTGCCGTCCTCTGTTCCCTCAGCCTTGTCTTCAATAATTAAGGTATCTCCAATTGATTTTCCAGTCTCTTTTCTATATTTTTCTGTTACTGCTATTTCATCTGCTTTTTGTGGGAGATTCCCCTCTATAAGATATGGAACGTTTATCCCAGTTTCACTGAAAGTTTTCATCTCCACACTTTGCTTTTTATCCCCATTTGGAGTATAGACAGTTTTATTAAAAGCTCCTTCTGCCATATTAATGCTTTCCAGTTCTTTCAGAGCCTGAACATCATCTTCTGTTAATCCTAATGTTGAAACAACACTAATATCAAAGAGATTCTGTCTGTCAAAAAAATCATCCGCAGAATAACGCAGATTCACGCACGCTGCTTTGATCCCTGTTAGCATGGTAACTCCTAGAGCAGTAATTAGCATGATAGAAAAAAAACGCCTTTTCCCTTTTTTCATTGAACGCCAAATATCTTTATTGTATGCCTTTTTCATATTTCCTCTCATTCTGCCATCCGGCGATCTCATCGTAGCTTTTACCATTCAATATCTGATATAGGAGTCGGGTGCTCATTCTGAATAATTTCGACTACTTTTCCACTCTTAAATCGGATTAAGCGGTCAGCCATTGGAGCTAAGGCTGAATTATGAGTGATGAGTATCACTGTAATATTTTCTTTTCTACAGGTATCCTGTAATAACTGCAAAATCTGCTTCCCTGTATTGTAATCTAATGCACCGGTAGGTTCATCACATAACAGAAGTTTCGGATTTTTTGATAGTGCTCGTGCAATAGATACCCGCTGCTGCTCACCACCGGAAAGCTGTGCTGGGAAATTTCCCTTTCGCTCTGAAAGACCAACCTTATCCATCGTCTCCGTTGCATTCAATGCATTTTTACAAACCTGGACAGCCAGTTCCACATTTTCTAATGCCGTCAGGTTTGGAACCAGATTATAAAACTGAAAAACGAACCCAATATCTGAGCGTCTGTAATCAATCAGCTGTTTTTTATTATATTTTGTTATGTCATTTCCATCCACCAGGATCTGTCCTTTGGTTGGAACATCCATACCCCCTAAAATATTAAGTGCAGTTGTTTTTCCGGCACCTGATGCACCTAATACAACGGCAAGCTCTCCCTTTTCCACATAAAATGTGGCATCGTCAAGTGCTTTTATGGATGTTTCACCCGCGTGGTATTCCTTAGAAATATGATTAAATTCAATGTATCCCATAGTATTCTCTCCCTTATGTTATTCAACAACCTGTTGACTAAATTTCAGTATACACATCCTGAATCCGTTCATCAATCAACAATACTAGACAGAATGTTGAGTGACTTGAAGCTAGCTTGTTGATGTGTTATCATATTTCCAAAGGAGGATATCCGTATGAAAAAACAGCCTCAAATTACGAAACAAACTATGGCAAATTTAAGAGAAGCCTTTTGGAATCTTTATACCGAAAAGCCAGTCGAAAAGATATCCATTAAGGAAATCACTGATCTTGCCGGATATAACCGTGGAACTTTTTATCTGTATTATAAGGATGTCTATGACATCCTTACTCAAATCGAAAACTATATATTAGATAAAATACAAGAAGCAGTCATGGAGTATCTTTGTGTAAATGATACCTTCGATATTTCTAAAAATATGGGTACCTTTGTGGAACTGATGCAAACCTATTCTAGGTATTCAGTCGTACTATTAAGTGACCACGGTGATCCCCAATTCACTACCCGCCTAAAGGAAATTCTTTGGCCACTTTTGAACCGTTTTTTTATCCAAACAGAGGGTTATAATGATTATCAGATAGAGCTTTTAGCAGAATTCTATCTTTCTGGTATATTAGCCACTGTAACCAAGTGGAACTCTAATTCTCAGATGACTATTGATCAGTTTATTTCCTTTATGGTTCCAAATATATTTCCAAAGAGGTAAATTTAGCAAATACGAAATAAACATAAAAACCGCCAACCATTATAAATGATTGGCGGTAATTTATTATTCAGACTGGTAATAAAATAACAAGGAAGGGAGCCATCGCTGAAGGCCCTTATGCCTCCATTTTTTTCATTCTTCTGGTTGCAAGTAAAATTAAGAGTATACCGATTGCAAGAACCAGTATAAAATCTGTATATTCTGTAAGGGAATAACCAAATACACTTAGATTTAATCCCATTACATCTTGAAGTGCCTCTGGCATATCTTGCGATCCAAGAAGAATTTTTTTAAACATATCGACACCATAGGTTACGGGATTTATTTTAACTAGAAATTCCATCCATGCAGGGCTTCCCGTTAACGGAAATATGGAGCCTGATAAGAAAATCATTGGTAACATCAACATAGTAAGTGCCGTGTGAAATCCTTGTGAGCTTTTTACAAAGGTAGCTACATAAAGACTTAGGGAAGATACAGTAAATGCTAGTACTAGCATAGCTGGTATCAGCTTTAATATCATGGTAAAATTTAAGGAGATACCGATCAATGGTGATAATAATAATATGATTAATCCCTGAATTACAGCTACCGTACTTCCACCCAGTACCTTTCCAAGAGAGATTGAGCCTCTTGGTATAGGCGCTACTAACATCTCACGAAGATAACCAAACTCACGATCCTGAACAACTGTTAAAGCAGAAATAACCGCGGTACTAAAGATAGTGATACCAACCACTCCTGGAAACATAAATTTGATAAAATTAAAATCAATCGATGCATCGTTAAAACTGACTCCATTTGCCATAGATTTTATAACTCCTCCCATACCACTGCCAAAGATGATGAGAAGTAAAATGGGAAGTGCTAAGTTTCCAATCAGACTTGCCTTATCCCTAATAGATTTTATAATGTCTCTTTTCCATATTGATAATATTGCTTCCATAATTATTCACCTTCCTTATTTGTTATCTTTCTTGTTTGAAGTATCTGTTGCTTCCTTCTTTAACTGAGTATCCTCGCGTATTTCACGTCCGGTAAGATTTAAGAACACATCATTTAAAGTAGGTCTTCTTAAATTTATACTTTGTATTGGAAGCTCAAAGGACTTAACAAAATCAACCAGGAATTCATTGCCTTTATCTACTTGAAAGACAATAGTTCCATCTTTCATTTTTGGATCCTTATGATATTTTACACGAATAATTTCAACGGCCCTAGTGTTATTCTCTGTAGACAATTCCATCAAATCACCACCCAAACCATTCTTTAAACCTTCTGGTGTATCCATTGCAATGATTCTTCCATCATCAATAACAGCGATTCGATCACAATTTTCGGCTTCATCCATATAGTGCGTGGTTAGAAATACCGTTATTCCAGCTTTTTCCTTCAGTTTAAGTATATATTGCCAAATGTGTTCTCTTGTTTGTGGATCAAGACCAACCGTTGGTTCATCTAGGAAAATTACCTTCGGATAATGAAGTAATCCTCTGGCAATTTCAAGCCTTCTTTTCATTCCTCCGGAAAAGGTCTTCACTATTTTATCTTTCTTGTCAGTTAGCTCTACCATCTCAAGAACCTCAGATATTCTTTCCTCCCGTACATTCTTATCTACATGATATAATTGGCAATGAAGAAGTAGATTTTCATAGGCTGTAAGCTTATCATCCAGGGTATTTTCCTGAAAAATAATTCCTATGCTTTGTCTAACTTGCTCTTTCTCTTTTACAATATCAAATCCATTTATCAATGCTACCCCTGCACTAGGTTTTTTCATAGTTGAAAGCATATTGATGGTAGTACTTTTACCAGCCCCATTAGGACCTAGGAAACCGAATATTTCTCCGCTCTTTACATTAAAGGTTACATCTTTTACTGCTTCAAATTTGTCATAACTTTTCTTTAATCCTTTTATTTCAATTATATTTTCCATTTAGTATCAACTCCTTTTAAAATTTTATTAAATTCTTCTCTAATTCTTATCCTCTTTTATATCGCTGTCATGTAATAGCCCTTTTAGAGTTTGAAGTCCTTTCAAGATAAGCTGAAGATCTTCCCTGGTAGCTTTTTCCACTAGACTACCAAGATACTTATCTACGTGATGTTGAATATGTTCTTCAATAAAGTTGCTTTTCTTTGAGAGTGTAATATAGACGATTCGCTTATCCTCTGTACTTCGAATTCGTTCTACCAGTTCCTGCTTTTCTAATCGGTCAATAATCCCAGAAACAGTACTGTTTGATAGCTTCATTTTATAACTTAGTTCAGATAACGTCATTTTTTTATTCTCATATAGAATTTGTAATGCAGTAATCTGTGGGACTGTATATTCCGTATGCCGGAAGGTACATCGTAAACGATTATTTAACTCATAGTTGATATCTTTCAGAAGAGAGTTAATCATGAAACCTTCCTTATGATCCATAATAATCACCTCTAATAATAATATTTAGATAAATAATACTTCGTATCAGAATATTTCGTATACGAATTATTTTATATTATATGCCTTTCTAATAATAATAACTATTATCATTATTGCTAAAATTTCAGATATTTTTTGTTTATTTTTAATTAGTTTTTCCATACTCACTATAAGTGACTCCTTGTAGTTACTGAACCTTGACTTGTTTGGAAGCCTATTTTCACCTAAAGCTTGCCTTCACCGTAGAGCATGAGCTCGTTTGCACAATAAGAAAAGTCCGTAGTTAGATCTACTACGGACTTCTCCTTTTCCCGGAATTTTATATTTCATTCGTTACATCTATGAAATTATGCTTTTTGTGCTGAAAACATTAACTCTCTTGCAATTTCTGAGGTTTTTGGATATTGCCTTACACCATCGTCCATTACTAAGGTTAATCCTATTTTTTTCATAACATTACATGATGCGGTATTCCTAAAATCGCAATGTGCTATTAAATTAGTAAATTTCAGTTCATTTACTACAAAATCTCTTACTGCCATAGCTGCTTCCGTTGCATAACCTTTACCCCAATATTTCTTATTAAGTATCCAGCCTAGTTCACCTTCGGTTCGGTGATCATTAAAATAAACAGATACAGCACCAATTTGCGTTCCTTCAAGAGTTATAGCAAATTCATAAAAATTAGGTTCATCTTTCTGCCACTCATTGGTTACGTGTGTTAAAAATTGTGATGTTTCTTCTATCGTGTCATTAGGTAAATGTATCATAAATCTAGTATTTTCAATATCTGAGGCATAAACATGAACTGTGTTTAAATCCTTAATATTTAATGGTCGCAAAATTAACCTTTCTGTTTTTAACTCAATATACATGTTTATCTCCTTTGTTTATAAAATAATAACCTAACTACGTAATAGTACTCTATTGCAGAATTTATAAAGTGCTCTAAACATTTTTTGATAGTTTAGAGAGCTTTTGCCATAAACATCTCAAGTGGCTGTTCAAAACCTGGAATATCTAGCACTAGGCAACCACAATCTTTATAACCAAGCTTACGATAGAAATGTTGTGAACTTTCATCAACTTGGGTTGATGTCATAATCATTTTATAACTAATACTGTGGTACCCCTTTCAAAACAAAGAATATTACCATTGATATAATATCAACTACTAAAAGGATACCTACTATTATTCCAACCACTTTCAAAATCTTTTTAATCTTCTGCTTATTATCTTTTTTATAAATCTTCTCTGTGATCTCAGTTATCATAGAATATTTAACATCCTGTTCGTTTTTTGCTTCGGGCTTTATCCCCAGAATTAATTCATCTAATGATACCTGAAATAAATCTGATAGCATTACTAATCTTTCCATGTCTGGATTAGTATCACCAACTTCCCATTTAGACACGGTTTGACGTGATACATTAAGTTTATTTCCCAATTCTTCTTGGGATAATCCACTTTGCTTTCTAAGATTATATAATCGATTACTAAATTCCATCGTATTTTGCTCCCTTCATTATCTTGACGAAATATATAATATCAATAAAAAGTAATACTGGTATCAATATTATACTTGCTTCTATACCATAACTTCCTCCCGTAATCAGATCAAGACTTGAATTAACATTGATTTGTATAATTCCTTCTGAAAAATTAGCCCCACTAAGATTCAGTCCAAAAATAAATCCTAATGCAAAATTCCATCCAACATGAATACCACATGCTGATGATAATGAAGCATCTTTTATAACAGCAAAAGAAAATAAAAGAGAAACTAAAATTAAATTTATAATAGCAATCCACCTTAGAATAACCGGCATTTCACTAAAGTTCTTTACATGAGGTAGCATAAACATAACTGAACTAAAAAAGATTGCTACTTTGCAACTCACTTTTCTTTGTAACGTATTCTGCAAGAATCCTCTACACATTATCTCCTCTACTGAACCCTGAATAGAATAGGCAATAAAATAACTTATGATTATTATAATACTCTTACTGTTAAAACCAGTAAAGCCATAAAATCCACTCATACAAAGAAAGGTAATGATAATGGCAATTAATAGAACACCGAAAAAAGTATTTTTGATAAACTTTATCAAAAATCTAGAGTTTAATTTGATTTTTATTGATTGCAAAGTTTGCTTCTCTATTCTTATAACATATAATATTGTTATAATTCCAAACCCCAGGTATCCATATAAAGGTATTAAGCGAACTATTTCACCAGTAGGCATTCTTCCGTTAATAATGTCATAACCAAATACAAAGAACATGATTATAATAAGAGCTTCCATTATAATTGCAGATATTTCTTTGATAAAAATAAACGCCAGTAACTTTTGTACAACATATTCAGTAGAAGAGTTTTCGCTATTTTTAATCGGGTTTATATTTCGTATGAAATTTATTATTTTTCTCATATTATGAGACCTCCCTTGTTTAATAAAAAAAGATTATCAAACAAGGGAGCATTAGGCTATATATGTACATCACCAATCTGTCAATTAATATGAACATTTACGTTAACATTCATTGCATCCTTTTAATTACTGATTTATATATAGCGTTTATTATCGAGTCATGTAGCAAAATTTTTCCTACTTTCATAATACACCTTAATAAATTAAAATAAGGCAAATCATATCTGTTAAACATCATTCTTACTTTTATGTTGAATTTACAGCATACCGTTTGCTCAATGTGTTATTATTTGTTAGCCTCTATAAGTTAATTTAGTCCTTTTCCAGTCAATCCCCATGTACCCTCTTTCGAAATCTCTATGCGATTTTCCGGAAGAATATTTCCTTCTATATCTAATTTGCGAATTGGATTGATAGCTGAATCAAACCCTTTATTCCAATCATACCCCATCAAATCCAGAAATTTATCATCTTTTTCATATAAAGTTGGACATCCTTCTTCCGTCTCATACAACTGTTTCCATTTTTCCCAAAGCTCTTCATATTCTTCAATTGCTGAAGCAACTTCTTTCTTATGCCCCCCTTCTAAAGCTAGTGCATTCCCACGATACATCACCTCATATAAACTATATAAATAAAATCCATATTTACAGGTAGTTAAAATATATGCTTTCTTTTCAACTGATTCAGATAAACTTTCAGCCAAACAAACAATATTTTTCCACAAATCCACACTACGTTTTCTTTCATTCAGCATTAAATCAAGGCATTCTGTTTTCCTAGCACTTTCAATATTAGAGAGCATACGTGAATATTCAATGTTCTGATCTCTCGTCCAAAACACATCCCAGTCATATTTCACTGTATTCGTTCCACGTCCTAATAAAACAGCTTTTTCTGATAACAGGAGAATTTCATAGAAGATTTCGGCATCTTTATGTGACATATGTAATTCCATTTCAGCATATTGAAGTGCATAATATTTCTCAGAATGTGACGTATCCTTTGTCCACTTTAAAATAACATATGCATTGGCATCCGGCCACAATTCACACCCTGCTGCAACAACGACTTCACCATTCCTTCCATTCTTCCCATTAATATATGGCCCATCCCAACCACCGCCTCTAGACCATGTCCATACACCTGCAATTAAGGAGTCTGGAAGATTGATTACATCCTTCAAGCATTGGGCTTCATTCTCTTTCATCATCCACTTAAACTCTTCATATCCATTGATTACACCATCACCAATATAATTTGGATAAGCACCTTTTCCTTCATATTCACGTGCCGCTTGAATCTCTATCACTTGTTTGTGTTTTCCTATGTTTAGGCATTGATTAAATGGAAATGTCCTATGAAAATCCCCAGCAGTATGTTTGATACAAAAATAGAATTTAGGATTCACTTCAATAGAATTACTGATTTTCAAATAATAAGCTGGATCAAACTGAAATGCTCCAAATCCCCAGGATCGATAATATATATTCCGTTTATATTCGTTACAAACTTTTTCTTGTAGATATTGGATCAAGAAAATATGATATTCTTCTGCAGAATCTAGTATTGGATTATTTCCAAAATGATACGGCGTATTAAACTTTTCACCTACATATGTTTCTCCAAAACGAATATAAATGCCATCTATTTCTGGAAACACATGAAACATCTCATTGAATAATGAATCCAGTATTTCTTTCGTCTCAGCCTTTTTGATATCAATCTTTCCAGATTCATTCAAAATCTCCGAATAGATTTCTTTTATTCTTAATGGTAGAACAATGATATCCATCATAAACATCACATTCAACCCTATTTTTTTAGCTGCTTGGTATTTCTTCTTTAATTCTTGCTGTTTTTCTAAAGCCCATATACGTTCTTTACTACCTTCTAGGTACACCTTTTCTCTTTCTGGATTTTTACTGTCAAGATAATCCCATGTAATCCCGAACTGTGCACACTGAAAGATATCAAACACCTGTCCATCATATCCTCTCTTTTTCAAAAATTCTGGACTGTTATATTGAGTTTCATATGGCGCTAATCCCGGATTATTATGGACCATATCATACACTAGTATATCTTCGCGAGTTGTTCTTTCCACCTTATACCACCTTCATTTTCAATAAATATAGCAGGCAGCGTAACACCGCCTGCTATAAAAACTTTTCCTTTTTATTTCATTATTTTATTTTCGATTCTAGCTGTTCCTGCCATGCAGTCTTCAATGTATTATTAATTCCAACATCTGTTACTGGCATTAAACAGACGCGATCTGTTGTCTTAATTTTCTTAATTCCATTTACTTCTTCGAGGAATTGCTCTGGATAATATTTCTGTACTGCATTCCAAACTAGCTTAACATCTTCATCTTTGATTAAATCTGGTGTTGCACTCTTATAAGATGGAGCTGCTAATACAGTCAATACTTCTGCATTCATTTCTGGCTGAGTAACCCACTTCATAAATTCCATCGATATGTTGTAATCTTCATCACTCAGATTTGAAGGAATCAGATAGCAATGATTTGTAAGGATTGCAGGCAGTGGTTTATTATTTTCATCTACTATATAAGCAAACTTTGCATTTTCCAAACCCAATGCGTCCACCTTTAAATTATCTGTTAATGTAGATTCCTCCATTTTCAAAGCATATAAACGATAAAACCAAGATAGTGTATGCGGTGTCATATCTACATTACCTGCTGTTAAATCTTTAAAAGTATCACTTGTACCTTCATAAAGATTAACCCTTCCATTTGCATACAAAGTTTTCATCTTAACAATTGAATTTTGTGGAACCTCATCTGTATTATATTTATCAAATTCTTTCATCATTCCATATGCAAAAATTGCTTCAGGTCCTGATTTAGGAAATCTTCCACATCCTAACTTCATATCCGGATTATCATTAAACAATTTTATAATTTCATCATAAGTAATTGCACCATCTACGCCTACTGCTACGTCAATAATTTTACCTTTCTCAGTATCTGGCATATATGTAATAGCCGACTGAGATGGTTCAATGGAAATCGGCACTGCTGATGAGTCATATGAATCCCATACCTGCTTACCTAAATCTGTTAAATCTGTTATATTCAATGCATTTGCTTCTCCTGATAAATCAGCCCAAATACCTGATCCCAATCCAGTCACAATATCAGAATCTCCTGACATTACAATATTGACATTTCCATTTCCCTTTTGGAGTCCTTGCGCTTCAATTTTTGCTACTACATCTGGTCCTGAAATAGTTTCATATTGGATATCATATTTATCTCCAAACTCTTCCTTAAACTTTTTCAAAACTACCTGCTCATGATAACCTGGTGCTCCGGCTGCATTGTAAATCGTAAAAGTTTTCTTTTCTCCAGAATCTACTTCTTTACTGTCAGCTGCTTTACTATCAGCATCTTTACTATCAGCTTCTTTACTGCCTACTGCATTACTATTAACATCCTTCTGTTTCTGCCCAGTACTTCCACATCCAACCAACATGGTAGCAATCAATACTATTGCTACTGTAGTTTTTGCAAATTTGTTTTTCATTTCATATCCTCCTTAATTTTTTAGTTATATCCCCTCATTTTCTTCTGAGAGGAACTTATACCTTTCGGGTATAGAGTCTTATTTATTTTCCACCAAAACGCTTCTTCAACATCTTTTCCAAAACAAGTGTCAGGAAAGTAAAAATAAGCATTGGCAACATATAATAAAGTGTAAGTGAATTCAAAAGAGCTTGAGGCTCTGTTTTTGCATTTGATAGAACATTAAAAACTTTAATTGTCAGAGTAAATGTCTTAGGTCCTCCAACTAACAAGACTAAAGTGTAGTTTGTAAACAACCTTACAAACACATTGATTAACGTTGAAACAACCCCTGGTATCAGCTGTGGAATAATGATCTTGGTGAAAACCTTAAATTTATTTGCTCCTAAAGTCTCCGCTGCTATTTCTACACGTTCATCCAACGCTTCTATAAAAGGTATTAAAATAGATAATCCAAATGGAATTCCAATCACAATCAGTATTGCAACTACTACACCGTAACTTTCTGCAATTCCGATACTATAGAATATCGTTGCTAGCGGAATACCTATCAGTAACTCTGGCAAAAGAATTGGAAGCTGAAAAAATTGATGAAGTAAACTTTTTATCTTCATCTCTTTTCGAGCCATAACATAGGCTGTCGGAATGACACATATCAGTGACAATGATGTGGCTACTACTACAATTTCCACGGAAACCAAATAATATTTTGCAATTCCATAATTTGTCCATGCTTGTTTCAAATAAAAGGTACTAAACGACTTAGGTAGAAAAGTTTTACTCCAATCATTCGAAAAGCAACCTATTACTACAGTGGCAAAAATTCCAACAACAAATAAAATAAACGTAAACATAATTATATAAAATGGAATTCTTGTCAGATTTTTTCTTGACTTTGCTTTCATGGTCTTCCTCCCTACTTAAATGATCCACCGTATCCGATATAGAATTTCTTACGAATAGCACTGATGACACCAATAATCAATAATTGACTTGCAGTTAATACAAGCGAAATCGTAGCAGCCATATTATAATTCAAATTCTGCTGGAATTCTTCAAATGCTGCAACTGCCAGTAATCTTGTGGATCCAATTGGATTTCCGACTAATACTGCCGATGGATAAGTAGCCATATTTAAAACCATATTCAATGAAAGAATACTTAGTAGTGACGGAATTGCCAAAGGTAAAAACACTTTTATAAATGCTTTTACTGGATTTGCTCCAAGGGTCTGAGCTGCAATTTCCAAATTTGGATCTATGCCCTCACAAATCGGTAAAAATCCTGAGAAAAGGAACGGTGTTCCACTAATTATCAAGGAGATAAAAGTACCCCAATATGAATACAAAATCTTAATTGGCTTATCTATAATTCCCAAAGTCATCAAAACTGAGTTGAACCATCCTCCTGCTCCAAAGAAATTTGTCATTCCTGCTGCTATAATCAGTGCCCCTAGCGTCAAAGGAAAAATAATCAATGTATTGTAAACCAATTTCCCTTTTATCTTTCCTCGTAGAAAATACGCCATAGAAAATGCCAAAAGGAACTGAATAATAGCTGCCGGTATTACCAATTTAAAGGTATTCCAGATGGTTATTATATATTTTTTAGTAGAAAAAAACTTCTTAAAATTGGTGATTCCATAATCGGTAACTTCTTTATAAACATCTGTCTGTGATTTAATTTCAAAAGGTTTTAATACCACCCCAGTACTTCTATCTTCATCCATTTGATCATAACGATTTATTTTCGCATTATAGAAATACTCATACTGTCCATCCGTATAAATAGCCTTCCCACTTTCATTTACAACCGGGTTAGAAAAAGCTAGCACCAAGGAATAGACTAACGGTGCAATAAATAAAACTGCAATTGGTATGATGGACGGAAGCAGCATAAAAAAATCACCTTTTCGAATTTTTTTATTCATGCTGCATTCCTCCTTCATTCATTTTTATCAGAGTCATACGATCTTTTCTAAATACTACTTTCATATGTGTCCCTTGAGGATAATTACTATATCCAGGTTCACTTGCTTTTACTTCAAAGCCTTCTTTGGTTGTAAGTTCATACCGAGTTGCTGTTCCTGTATAATCATTCATTTGAACAACCACATCAAAAACATTCTGCCCGCCCGTTCCTGTACCATCTAGCAATTGGACACTCTCTGGCTTAATTGTCGCTGTTACCTTATCGCCCATATTAATTTCTTCTTTATACTTTTGTTCTGTAATATCAGCTTCAATTACATATCCATATTTCTCATCTTTCATAGTAATCAGATTATCTTCTACCTTAATTACCGTCCCTGTAAGGAAATTAGAATATCCAACAAATTTAGCTACAAAATTATTAGCTGGCGTATGAAAAATCTGAAGAGGAGTTCCATATTGTTGGACAATACCATCTTTCATTACCGCAATCTTGGTAGACATGGACAAAGCCTCTATCTGATCATGTGTTACATATATCGTCGTAATCCCTAATGCTTTATGTAATCTTTTTAATTCAAATCTCATCTCTTCACGAAGCTGTGCATCTAAATTGGACAATGGCTCATCTAATAATAAAACTCTTGGCTTAACCACGATTGCTCTGGCAAATGCAACTCGTTGCTGCTGCCCTCCTGAAAGTTCCCTCGGATATCTTTTTTCTAACCCTTCCAATTTAACAAGACTTAATGCTTCTGTGACCATTTTTTTAATCTCTTCTTTTGATAACTTTCTCATCTTTAATCCAAAAGCAACATTATCATAAACAGTCATATGAGGAAATAATGCATAATTCTGAAAAACCATCCCAACATCTCTTTTATAAATAGGAATATCTTGTACAGGTTTATCATCAAAGAAGATATTACCCTCTGTTATATCCTGTATTCCTAAAATCATCGAAAGCAATGTTGTTTTTCCACAACCACTAGGTCCCAGAAGTGATACGAAATCTCCACTTTTAATATCTAGATTCACATTATCATTAGCAACAAACTTTCCGAATCTCTTTATCACGTTCTCAATCCTTACTGCTGTTGACACCTTAATTCCTCCCTGTATCTTTTTATCTTGGCTTTATTATAATAGATTGATTGTGCATTTTCTTTGCTTATTACACACAAATTATTGCATTTTCTACTTTCTTGTGATTTTGCACTTTAATATTTAATTTTCTAACCATTTTTAGTATATTTTTATCTTAAATGTATATTTATTTTCTTTCACTCTATGTAAATCATAAAATTTACCCCCCTTTTTAAATTATTTTTTTCACTATTTATCATTTTTGTATTGATTTTATCTATTTTATGACTTATGTTATTTATATCATTAATGGAGGATTTATTATGAATAAAAGATATCAAGCACTAAATACTTTAAATTTAGATACATTTTTCTTTCATCAAGAGTTTGAAAATGATTACCGTATCAAACATGTAATTACAAAAACTAATTGGGGACATCGATTACATACACATAATTTTTTTGAAATCTTTTTCTGTCTGTCCAGTAATATGCGTTTTCTAATTAACGAAACCGTATATTCACTTCGTGAAAATGATTTAATATTACTAAACAGAGCGGATGTTCATGGAATTATAAACGATACAAATCTGTTATTTGAACGCTATGTAATTGAATTTGATCCCAACTATACTGCAGATTTTTGTCAATATTACAACGTACTTGAAGTATTTGAGACGGAATCTCATCCACATATCCTTCACCTTAATACCAACCAAACACAGATATTCCTTTCTCTTTTTAATAAGCTCTATTCCTATGAAAATCCGCAGGATACCTATGCTTTGCCTCTTTATAGAAAAATTGCATTTGCTGAATTAATGCTCCAAATAAATAACTTTGCCAGTAACTCAAATATCCCCGCCATTGAAGATGAAGATCCCAAAACAAATAGAATGCAAAACATTTTGTCTTATATTAATAATCATCTTTCAGATAACCTTTCAATTACCTCTTTAGCTGAAAGATTCTATATCAGTCCTTCTTATTTAAGTTCCATTTTTAAAACATTTACCGGATATTCCGTGAATAACTATATTATCAACCAACGAATTATACTAGCTACGAAACTTTTGAAACAAAATCTTTCCGTACAAGAGGTTGCTGATAAATCCGGTTTCTATAACTATGCCCATTTTATCCGAACATTCAAAAAATACACCGGATACGCGCCAAAGCAATATATGAAAACCTTATCCTCTAAATGCACACATGATTTATAGCTAATAAAAAAGTCGCAAACCCTTTATTTTGATTTGCGACTTTTTTAATTTAGAATGAGAAGTAATTCGAATGAACACGTTTGACCTCCTAATGACATAGGTACCAATGACCATAATAAATATCCAAAATCATTTTCAGGTATATAAATACCTAGTTCATGATAATTAATAAATTTGCTTTCCAGTAATGGTACATATTCATCACAAATGATTTTCGATATCTCTTTTTGTAAATTAATTATTTCATCAAAGGCTATGAGTGGTACATTATCTATCTTTATATTTGTTAAATATTTATTTCCACTAAGTTTATCAAGAAAGCCATATTCTTCAAGAATGTCTACTTCATCCTCAATAAATACAGGAGAAACACCTAATTCTGTTGCAATCTCAGATACCGTCTTTGCATCAAAATATGCTGAGTATGCAATATTCTGACGTAATTTTGTGTTTAAGAAATCAGAAGTGTCACCCTTATCACCAGCCCATCCATTATGCCCCATATTACAAAAACTCACAGGTTTTATTCCTAATTCTCCACTATTTCTCATTATTTCCATTCCTTCTTTCATGATTTTCTTAGCATCATGTAGATGCCATTTGACAGTCCCTACAGGAAGGTTTAAAGCATGGCTTATGTAAGAAATCTTATTGTTTTCGTAATAATGCATATAGATAATTTCTCTTTGGATTTTACTTAGCCATGAAATTTCACGTTTAATTAGTTTATAATCTTCACTTTGCATTATCTCTTTTGTAAAATCCACATCCGATGTAATCTCCATATCATCAATTGCAAAATTACTATTACGCTTAATTTCTTTTACATATCTTGCATATACGCCGCTTGCAATACGATATAAGTAACCATCCCAGTTACTTATATCATCTACCTTAAGAAGAGTTACATATGCTTCAAGTACTATTCTTGCTGCCAGTTCCTCCGCCTCATCGATGGTATATGCCTTAGAAAGTGCAAAACCATAAAACATTGTTTGATATTTTTCTATCATTTTGTCTGCATAAATCTTATCCATTAGGTTACCTCTTTTGAAAGCTTTCATTTATTGACTGTCATATATATAGTGTGTCGATTTATAAAAAAGGTTGGAAAAATTATAAAATTTTTCTTCTTAGCAAGATTATTTGTGTATTTTATTTGCATTATATCTTATTAGATCTAGAAATTCTTAACCTCCTCATAAATCTCAATCTCTTACTATAATGAATTAGTCGTTTTATTTCTTGGGTCAATGCGTTTACATTATATTATTCTTTATCAATCAATGATTCTTTTATCAAATTCAATTTTATAGCAGGTCCGACGTTTTCTTTTAACCATTCAATTAGTTGGTTATTGTTCATGTTTAACACCTTCTAAATTTTATAAAGTTTTACGATTCTCAATATTAATCTTATTATACATTTCTAAATATAGGAAATCAATCAGCGAATCCAGTGTATCTTCTACTCATTACAATAAGTGTACCCTTTCTCAAACAAACATAATAACGGCTACTCGTAACGTCTTTTCAAATTGGAACAAGGGTCGGTGAACTAGTAGTCCTTAAGAAGGAAGATATGTTGGATAACAAAGTCTATATTCATAAGATGGAGATTGCCGAGCGAATACCTGTTTACACAGGCCAGAATGACGAGCAGAACCGTACCTACATGAATTAAGCATTATATGCTGATGAGTATGTAAAAGGATGTTACACACATCCTGTACTCATGACTTTTAGACACAAAAAAACAGGAAAGCTTGATTTTACTAGCTTTCCTGCCATTTTCATTAAGCACGAGACGGGATTCGAACCCGCGACCCTCGCCTTGGCAAGGCGATACTCCACCACTGAGCCACTCGTGCATTTTATATATCTTATCTTCTCGTTTTACAATCTCGTGAAGACAAGATATATAATAACCCATATTGTTCTTTTTGTCAACACAATTCGGAAAATTTTTATTTTATTTTTTTAAGCTTTTTTCGCACAATTTGTAACTTTTTAAAATACCTTTTCCTTAAGCATAACAGTCGTAATGTATTCCGTATTCTTTAAGTCTTTATTTGAGAAAACTTCAGACTTCGTTGATATTACATCCAACCATAATTCATCCGTTGCCTGAGATATATTTGCTAAGACTATTCCCATATCAATTAGCTTCATATCGCTTATTACGAATTTCAAAAATCTAGCTTTTTTACAAAATACATGAATACGGTTATGATATACTACAAAGCGCCAAGGTTGGTTATTCATTGAGGACGGTGAAAGAATGGCAGCTTGCATAATGACCTTCATATTCTCGCTGACCTCTTCCTTATATACAATTAAGCTGTCTTCCGACAGACGTTTTGCCTTCTCTGGTGAACGGTAAATCGATTTTTCACTCCTGCCAAATGCAATTGCTATAACATAATCATATTTTAGCTTAGACTTTAGCTCTGAATTTGGTTTAATTCCTCCCTGATAACAGGTTGCAATCCCTCTTGCTGTCAGATAAAGTATCATCTGCTGCATGAGAAAACCCGCATTGATTAGATAATCCTGCTTTAATTCTGAGGAGATCAGCAGGTAATAAGGGGCTTTTACCTGAAATAAACCCTTAAATTTTTCATCTTCTTTCGTATTGTCAACAATTATCATCTCATATTCAATGCTACTCTTATATGGCTTTAACTGCTCTATATAGGAAGTTATATTCTCAAGCAGTTTCTCCTCTAACGCCTCCATATTATAATTTCTCATTGATTTTCTGACAAACATTGCTTCATACAGATTCATGGTACTACCTCTGCCTTTCCGATATGCTATTGTGATTCCGTCGTTCGCTGTGCGATTAGGGACTTTCGATAATTCTGCGGTGAAATACCGAAATACTTTTTAAATAACTTACTAAAATGATATACATCATCATAACCTATTTCATTTGCAATGTTTTTAATACTTCCGCCTTCTCGTTCTGACAAGATTTCTTTTGCTTTTTCTAATCTTATCTTGATTAAATAGTTGATTGGTGATTCTCCAGTCTCTTCTTTAAATATCTTTGAGATATAAACAGGACTTAAGTACATGTTATGCGCAATCTGATCAAGGGATATTTTATGTGCGTAATTCTCCATCAGGTAATTAATAATTCGCTTGACAGCATAGCTTTTGCTATAAGTCTCAAAATTACAGCCCTTCTGGATCACCTTTGGTGCTTCAATCACTTCTCGCATCAGTAGCATTAGCATCTGAATAAGTTGTGCTTTTAACATAAAGTACTTTCCAACCTGACCAGCTTCGTTCTCCGCCAGCATATCATAACAAAGTCTGGATATCTCTCGCTTTGCCTCTGAACTTAAATGAACGATATGGCCCTGGTTGCTTAATTGAATTGTATTTTCCGGCATATTTTTAAATTGATAATCCGTAAAGCCGGTACAAAATTCCACCAACGGTTCTTCACCATCTAGCAGCATGTTTTGATGAAATACACCGGGATTGCAAACAATCATGTCACCAGCTTTCACATCATAATATATGTCATCGATACGATATTTACTCGTACCGGACAAAATATATGTTAATTCTGTAAAATCTTGATGCGCATGATATGCTATTCGCTTGGTCACACGCATCTTGCTAGCAAAAAACACCGTTGGATTAAAATCACTGTAAGTTAAATCATAATCACCATTGCCCACATTAACACCCCTTACCAATTACTTTTCATCCTTTGAAATTCTTTCTAATTGTCCGTAATTTTTTTTCTCTTTGGTGTGAGTTTCCTTTTGGTCGGGTAACTCAACTTTTCTTACTTTATCTTTTCTTACTTTATCTTTTCTTACTACATTTTTTCTTGCTTCATCTATTCTTACTTCTTTGGTACTTACTTCATCATCTTTTGATCCATCTTTTATAAACTTATTTAAACTTTCTTTTTCTGCTTTATTACTATTGCTACCAGCTGACAGTATCCCCTCTGCTTTACGATATCCTCTGGCAGTCCCTGTCTCCACTTCCTGTTCTAACGTTTCAATTTGGGGAATCTGAGAATTATTCGCTGAGTATATATATTTCTCCTCTGGTATTTGTCTTTGGTTCAATCTTATCTTCACATTTTCACGCAATAAAGTATATAAAACTGATGTTAGTGGAATAAAGATTAACATACCTATAACACCCATTAGACTACCACCAATTGTTACTGCAAACAATACCCAGATCGATGGAAGCCCAACCGATCCTCCTACGACGTGAGGATAGATAAAGTTACCCTCAATCTGCTGTAATACATTAAAGATTACAATAAACCATAATGCCTGAACTGGATCAACCATAAAGATTAAAAATGTTCCAATAAAAGATCCAATAAACGCACCAACAATAGGAATCAATGCAGTAAATGCAATTAATACACCAATCAAAAGAGCATATGGAAAACGTAAAATGCTCAAAGTTATATAAAACATGGAACCTAATATAACAGCTTCAATGCACTGACCGGATAAAAAATTCGAAAAGGTGCGATGTATTAATTGTAATACCATAATAATTCTATCTGCCCTTTTCTGTGGAATGAAACTGTAGCAAAGTTTCTTTCCTTGTTCTGAAAGTTTTTCTTTGTTAGCCAGAATGTACATTGCAAATACAAAGCCAATTAGGAAAGTAGTTAAACCACTTATGATATTCGAAATAATACTAAAAGCAGAACCCAAAACTCCATAAAAAAGACCTTTCACTACACTGACTAAACCAGTACTTACATTAGCCCAATCTTTCGGGATATCCTTAATAACACTTCCAACGTCCGGATACTGAATTAATAATTCTGCTGCTTTAACTTCCACCCATTTCTGTGCTTCTAGAACAAATGCATTGATCGTTCCAGCTAGATCACTAACCGTTTTTATTAACTCTGGAATAATTAAAAATGTCACTGTAAATATAATGCTAGCCACTAGTATAATGCTTAGTAAGATACTTACCGGACGTCTTATTTTATTAACAAAACGATTTTGTGTCTTCCCTCTTCGAAATAATTTATCTTCAAATAAACACAACGGTACATTTAAGATAAATGCGATACATCCGCCTAAGATGAAAGGGGTTAAAATACCGATAATATATTTAAATGTCATCAATATCACATCAAAATGCTGTATTCCAACATATAAAAAAACGGTAAAGGTAATTATAAATATTATTTTCTTCACATTATTACTATTAAACTCCATGTACCCTCCCGTTAGATTTTTAGTATTTTTTTCACTAAATTGACTGCTTCTTGTGCATCTTTGGAATAACCATCTGCACCAATTTCATCACAATAATCCTGAGTAATTACAGCTCCACCTATGATTACCTTGACCCTTAAAGATGCTTCGTTTCTTAACCTTACAACCCTTTTCATTTCAAGCATTGTAGTAGTCATAAGTGCAGAAAGAGCTATAATATCTGCATCCATTTGCTTCGCAGTTTCTATAATTTTTTCTGATGGAACATCCTTTCCCAAATCAATAACAGTAAATCCATAATTCTTAAGCATTAACGCTACAAGATTTTTTCCAATGTCATGAATGTCGCCCGCAACCGTTGCTATTATGATAGTACCCACTTTTTCCTCTGTAGAATCCTTTTTTAGCATAGGTTCCAAATAATCGATTGCAGTCTTCATGGTTTCCGCTGAAGCAATCAATTGTGGTAAATAGTACTTTCCACTATCAAAAAACTGTCCCACTTGATTAATGGCAGGAATTAGTATTGTATCTAGTATTTCGGCAGCTGAGGTTTTATTGTTAACCTCCTCTATAACAAGTGATAAAATTTTTCTCTTATTTCCTTTTATTACTGCCTCATAAATTGGTGAGCTTAAGCTTACTGTGGAATTTTCATTCAACTTCTCACTCGTAGTTTCACTCACACTTTTTATTTTATCCGCCTTATCTTCGCCTTTCTCAACTGCTTTTTTTGGTGTTCCTTCTGCAATTGCCATAGGATGTGCTGTCACTCGATTTATATAGCGTAAATCAGCTCCTTCTTTGTTTCTTAGTAAATCTGCTGCATACGCAGTGTTCATAAGTAGGTCTTGGCTTGGATTTGCAATTGCCATTGTTAAGCCTGCCTGTATTGCAAAAGACAAGAACGTTGCATTTACAAATTGACGTTCTGGTAGACCAAACGAAATATTAGAAAGTCCAACAATCGTAGCAAGAGAGAGTTCTTCCTTACAATACCTAATTGTCTCTATTGTTTGAATCGCTGCTTCTTTATTCGCACCAATTGTATTGACTAATCCATCCACCACAATATCCTCATCTGTCAGTCCAATTCCTATTGCAGCAGTGACGATCGTATGAATGATTTGTTTCTTTTCTGTTAGGTCTTTCGGTAATCCTGCATCGGATAATGGTAATAGAATAAACATCGCACCATATTTTTTTGCGATAGGAAGTAATTTTTCAAACTTCTCTTTTTCTAAAGAGATAGAATTGATAAGCGCACGCCCCGGATATCTTCTAAGAGCTGCCTCAATGACAGAAACATGGCTGGAATCAATACTTAGTGGTAGGTTTGTTACTTGGAGAACTTCCTCCATTACCTTAAGCATCATCACTTTTTCGTCAATACCATTCATACCCATATTAATATCTAAAATATCTGCACCAAGTTCTTCTTGCTCCATTGCCATTTCACTAACTAAGTCTAAAACTCCTTCTCGAAGTTGTGCTTGAAGCGCTTTCTTCCCTGTAGGATTTATTCGTTCTCCTACAACGAAAAATCGATCCTCCAAAGATAGTTCCATTGACCTTCGCTCCGTCGTTAATACTCGAAGAGGTTTTTTATGAATCACAGGTGCTTGATATGTCTTTGCTAATTCATTTAACAAATTGATATGCTTTGGTGTCGTACCACAACAACCTCCAAGAATAGATACCCCAAGTTCTAAAAAAATCTTACAACTTGTTGCAAATTCCTCGGCATCCATGGTAAATACTGTTTTATCTTGCACAAGTTTTGGAAGTCCGGCGTTTGGCTTTGCGATAAGAGGAACATTGGCAACTGGAAGCATCTGTTTTATCACTTCACTCATTTTCTCTGGTCCACTTGAACAATTAACTCCAACTGCATCTGCTCCTAAGCTTTGAAGAACTATCAAAGCTGTCTTAGGGTCTGTTCCAAAAAGAGTACGATTATCCTCACCAAAGGTCAACGTTACCATGATTGGCAACTCGCAAGTTTCCTTTGCTGCAATCACAGCAGCGCGGCACTCTTGCAAACTTAGCATCGTTTCTACCACGAGTAAATCAACTCCTGCTGCAACAAGATGCCCTATCTGCTCCTTATAGATCGTGATTAGTTCGTCAAAATCCATCTTTCCAAATGGTAATAACTGCTCTCCAGTCATTGTTAAGTCACCTGCTATCATAACAGGACGGGTCTCTCCTGTCTCCTCGCGATAACGATGAATTGCCTCTTTTGATAATTCCACCAAAGAATGATTGATTTCTTTTATTCTATATTTTAAACCATATTCAGCAAGTTTGATTCGGTTACTCGTAAATGTAGGTGCATACAGAATATCCGTACCAGCAATTAGATACTCTTTCTGTAAGGTTATTAAGACCTCTTTATTATCTAAAATCCATGTTTCAGGACATATACCGGAAGGCATGCCATAGTTTTGCAAATTACTTCCCGTTGCCCCATCAAGGATTACGATTTTCTGTTCCATCATCGCTTTAAATTCATTTTTAGTCATGTGTCTCAACCTTTCTATACACAGTGTAACCGATCAATTCCTTATCCTATTACTCCACCTTTTTATTGTTACATTATTGTATCGGTATGTACTATTCATTACCCTTCTCTAGTTATCATGCCATAGGTAGAATAATTTGAAACATCTCCCTCAGATAAAAACTCAAGCATACCATAGTACCAACCAATAATGCCATTTTTCTTAACCAGATAACCACGGCTAGTTTCCTCTGTAACAGAAACTATATCTCCATAGGTAAGAGGAATCTGATAATTCGATATGTCTTCCGTGTGCCATCCATCCCGTTCCTCACATAGATAAGAATTTGGTATCCACATTTTATTACCAGAGGATATGTGTTCACAATACGTAAAGTCCTTCTCAGTACGTAACAGCTCCACAAGGCTATCCGTCCAAGGAATACAAAAGGATTTTTCGCCCGCTTCTTGTGTATTTAATACTTTTGCTTTTCTTAGCTGATCTACGTATGTAAAATTTACCTCTTCCTTCGTTAAATCTGGTATAATCAATGCATTTAATTGTCCATCTCGCTTTAAAACATTTCCACCGTCAATACTAATAATCTTATTTTCTTTATCAATTCTTGGATTACAATTTGGAATCTCTTTGCAATAAAGAGATGTCGGCCAATGACCAACCACATGATATTTTTCAAAACAATAGCCTTGATTCATAAAATCGTCAGCTTTCATTGCTTGAGAAGGTTTCATCTCTTCCATTCTATTTGGATATACCGCTGCATGTGCAAATACATACTGGCCTATTTCTATTATGTGAGGTAATTCAAAGATAAAGTTTATTTCCTCTTGATATACCTCTCGTAGTACTTTTTTTGCCTTTGCCATGTCGGTGCCACGGTTTAACTCAATTCCTGACTCTCGGCACATTTCACCGATTAAGGTTTGCTTTCGTAATAAAATATATTTTAATAATTCTTCATTTTTGGTATCCTTAAGTACTTCCATGGCAATTGCATCGCAGTTACCACAGACAGCATACACGGTATGTGTTTTCTTAAGTTCCATCACATAATGAAGCAAAGCTAAACTACTTTCACCTTTTTCTACCATATCACCAAGTAAAATAAGGATATCCTGTTCAGAAAAGTTTATCTTTTTTAATAACATTAAAAAAGCTTTTAAATCCGCATGGATATCGCTGATAACAATTACACGTTGGCCCAACTTTTCATTAGGCCGTTCAACTTTTACCGCCATCTTGCAACACCTCGCTATCTGTGTGTTTTTTCTATTTTAATTTTATCCATCAAACTTATTCTGTTAAACAGCAGCATCTGATATTTTCCTTAATCTTAATCATAGCAATATTTGTGCAAAATGAAAAGAAGAATTCAATAAAACTTTAAAAACTTTTTAGAAAAAAGTATAGACTATTTAGACGTTTTATGAGAGAATATGGAGAAAGCAAAAACGGCCCTTGATAGATTGATATCTTTTGTTAAATTAATAACAGGTATTACCATATATCAATGCCACATAATAGGAACTTAATCTTATGGCTTTCCTTGAAAGACACAGTGGATTTTGTTCTATTTTTAATTATTTTCTCTTAGCCTTATGATTGAAAGATAAAATAGAATAAAATCAGCAATATGTTGTCTACAAAAAAGTGAACCAATCACTTTTTTGTCATGAATATAATGATATGATTGAAAGGAGTCTCAACATGATTTATTCACATGAAGTAGAAAAAATGTGTCCTGTAGCACAGGGTGTTCACCATGGTGCTGCACCAATCCCTGAAGAAGCAAAATGGGTACAGAGCAAACAAGTTAGCGATATCTCCGGTTTAACACACGGTGTAGGCTGGTGTGCACCACAGCAAGGTGCTTGTAAATTAACCCTTAACGTAAAAGAAGGTATTATTCAGGAAGCATTGGTAGAGACCATTGGATGTTCCGGTATGACTCATTCCGCTGCTATGGCAACTGAGATTCTTCCAGGACTTACTGTATTAGAAGCTTTAAACACAGACTTAGTTTGTGATGCTATCAATACTGCTATGAGAGAATTATTCCTTCAGATTGCTTACGGTAGAACTCAGAGTGCTTTCTCTGAAGACGGCCTTCCAATCGGTGCTGGTCTTGAAGATTTAGGAAAAGGTTTAAGAAGCCAGGTTGGTACTATGTATGGTACTTTAAAGAAAGGTCCTCGTTACCTTGAGATGGCAGAAGGTTATGTAACTGGTATTGCTTTAGATGAAGAGAACCAGATTATTGGTTACCAGTTCGTAAGTCTTGGCAAGATGACAGACTTCATTAAGAAGGGTGATGATCCTAACACAGCATATGAAAAATCAAAAGGTCAGTACGGCCGTGTTGCAGATGCAGTAAAGATTATCGACCCAAGAGAAGAATAGAAAAGGAGGATACATAGCGATGGCTTTATTTGAATCATATGAAAGAAGAATAGATAAAATTAACGCAGTGCTTAACAGCTATGGAATTGCTTCCATCGAAGAAGCGGAAAAGATTACAAAAGATGCCGGCCTTGATGTTTACAATCAAGTAAAAGGTATCCAAACAATTTGTTTTGAAAATGCTTGCTGGGCTTACATCGTAGGTGCTGCAATCGCAATTAAGAAAGATTGTAGAAAAGCTGCTGACGCTGCTGCTGCAATCGGTGAAGGTCTTCAGGCTTTCTGTATCCCAGGTTCTGTTGCTGATCAGCGTAAGGTTGGTTTTGGACATGGTAACCTTGGTAAGATGTTACTTGAAGAATCTACAGAATGTTTCGCTTTCTTAGCAGGACACGAGTCTTTCGCAGCTGCGGAAGGTGCTATTGGTATTGCTATGAGCGCTAACAAAGTACGTAAGAATCCTCTTCGTGTAATCTTAAATGGTCTTGGAAAAGACGCTGCTCAGATTATTTCCCGTATCAACGGATTTACATTCGTTGATACTCAGATGGATTACTACACTGGAGAAGTAAAGGAAGTATTCCGTAAATCCTACTCCAAGGGACCTCGTGCATCTGTTAACTGCTACGGTGCTAACGACGTTACCGAAGGTGTTGCAATCATGCATAGAGAAGGCGTTGATGTTTCCATCACTGGTAACTCAACAAACCCTACTCGTTTCCAACATCCAGTTGCTGGTACTTACAAGAAAGAATGTCTTGAGCAAGGCAAGAAGTACTTCTCTGTAGCTTCTGGTGGTGGTACTGGTAGAACACTTCACCCAGATAACATGGCTGCTGGTCCAGCTTCTTATGGTATGACAGATACTATGGGTAGAATGCATAGTGATGCACAGTTCGCTGGTTCTTCTTCCGTACCTGCTCACGTAGAGATGATGGGTCTTATCGGTATGGGTAACAACCCAATGGTTGGTGCTACTGTGGCTGTAGCTGTTGCAATCCAGGAAAGCGCTGACGCTAAGAAATTCTAGTATTTCAGAATTTTCTATAGTTTTATATTAACAACAATTTAGGTTAAAAATATGATATTGTCCAAAATTGCCCACCAAAAAGTATTGGTGGGCAATTTTATTTCGTTATTATTCAAAATAAAGACATTAAATTATATATTGATAGTTGGGACAACTACTTATATAATAAAATAAGTACTATAAAGTCAGGAGGTCCGATATGCATAAAGTTAGAATCACAGTTTTGGAGAGTAAATGCCGAGGCGGATATCACAAAATTGGTGAGAGTTACGATATCGAAGATTTGTGTCCGCCAATATGCCATGAGCTCTGGAACAGCGCCTACCCCATGATATACGCTCTTCAAAATGGAGCTGTATTGGATTATGGAAGTGGTAAGGATACGAAGTTTGATATAAAATGCCCTGATGGAGGGCGTGTTATATTACACGGTGAACTTATATAATATGATGACAAGAGTATAGCATGAAAAGAGCTAGGGTTGCATTTATTTCAACAATAATAATAATTCTCTTTGGACAGTACATTACATATCACATACTTATAACTTAAAGAAACTCTTCCCTGTCTACTAACTCACACACGCTTGTTACGATAGCATCTGCTCCTGCTGCAATAAGCTCCTCCTGATCGCCGTAACCATTTAATACACCGATTGAGTCAATTCCTACTTCCTTTGCTCCTAAAATATCATACTTGCGGTCACCAATCATGACTGCTTTCGATAAATCAGTTACCTTTCCTTCCTCTAATACATATTGTATAACTTCAGATTTTTCTGAACGATTACCATTTAGTTCACTGCCACCTACAAAATCAAAATATGTTAATAATTCAAAATGCTCTAGTATCTGCTTTGCAAATACTTCTGGTTTAGAAGTTGCAAGCATTATCTTTTTATTTCTACTTTTCAGTGTAGCTAATAACTGCGCTACCCCATCATAGACTTCATTCTCATAAATACCATGATCCTTAAAATACTCTCTATATTTCTCTATGGCTTCTAATGCTTTTTCCTTACTTAATCCGCAATCCATAAAGCTATCCATTATAGGTGGTCCAATATATTTGCATAAGGAATCCAAATTTTCAATAGGGATGTCAAAATACTTCAAAGCATATGCAAATGATTTTGTAATACCAAGCTTTGGATCTGTTAATGTTCCATCTAAATCAAATAATATATAGTCGTAATTCATTTGTTCTTCCTACACTTTCTTGTTCTCTATTTTTTGGAACTATTATACCAATTCGCTAATTTTTCTTCAATAGTTGTCATATATTCTTAGACATGCACATATAGTTAATATAGATGGCACTTTTTCACTAATCTAAGATAAGGAGGACTTACGATGAAACATTATATCAAATATCGCTGTGTATTCTTACTGGTTTTGATACTATCATTTATCATGCCAACAAGCTATAGTGAAGCTGCAACAAAAATATCCAATTCCATTTCCGCACAATATTCCAATGCAATATTAGCATATGCAAAATTCCTCAAGGAATACAACTACCAGACGAAAAGTCCCTATATGAAAGGATACCAGTTAGAAACTGTTCAGTTTAATATTATCTATTTAGACAAGGATGTAACCCCAGAATTATATCTTCGCTATAGTGTAATAAATAAAGAAGGAGAATTTAGTTATCTTAATTATCTATTTACCTATCAGAATAATGAAATATCTCTGTTGGGCGGTGATTATAGGATTTCCGAAGAATTATATCTTTATCAACATCAAAACTTACTAATTAGTAAGTTTTTGTTAGAAAAAACATCTTACATTGATCATCAAAGGAATGCAAACTTGTCTTCTCAATGCCAATATCTAACCTTGCTTAATACGACATTAAAATCCTGTGGAAAGGATGATTTTCTAAAACTAAATCCTAAGTTTATTGATAATCATCCAATAGATATCGCAAGAAATCTGCAGCCTGTAACAGAACAAAACATTAAGAATTACTGTTCTCCAGAAATACGGCTAAATTATACCGACTTAATTCTCCCACTGGATGGATACGATTCCTATGTCGAATATCTACTACTATTGGGCGCTGATAGTGATAACGTTGTATGGGAAAGTAGCGATTCTTCGATAGCTACTGTAGATAAGCTGGGCTTAGTTACTGCAATGCTACCTGGTACTTGTACGATTACTGCCACCTACCAGGATAAAACTTATTCCTGTGAATTAAAGGTTCCTTATATCCCAGATTATGAATCTTTAGCATATCTTCAAATTGTCGATTCTAATATTCAATACCATGAAGCCTATTTGGATAAATTCGAAAACATAACTATGATTCATAATTTATTAAATGGAGAGCTTTTTCCTGATACAGAAATAGAAATATTGGATTCCAAAGCACAAGAGGCCTATTACCGTAAAGGAACATTGGATGACCTAAAACGTTTATGTAAAGAAAAAAAGTTAGTAAAAATCGTAATGAACCATGACCTAATCTTAAGCATCATCGAGATTACTATACCCTAAACTTTTAACCTTCAATTTAACACTTTGAATTTTTGTGCTATAATAAAAGGATACAAAGGAGGGATGAATATGAGAACAATGGAGTTTAAAATGGAACGAGAAGGTTTAGTAAAACCAGGGGATCAAGTCGAAGTATTAGAAAGTAAGCTTCCGATGAGTTATTATTATACCATCATCCCAGCGGTCGCCATGTCAGCAAATTACACCTTCTCAGAACGTTTAAAAAATCTAATTGGTAATGTAACCGACGTGCGTGGTAGTTCTGCAGGTTGGTATGTAACTGTAGAATTTGAAGAATAAATGAAACTAGAAATGCAAATAAGTGCCTAAACAAAGTATCTTCACTCTGTTTAGGCACTTCATTTACATGCTTTTGGTACATAAACTCACTATTACATATAATTAACGTTTTCCTTTGTCATACGGAACACCTTCTGCCTTTGGTGCTCTTGACTTCTTAGAAGTAAATGCTAAGACAACCATGGTTGCAATATAAGGTAACATCTTATAATAGGTTGGATTAATATTTAAGTTATTTAAGAATGGAATCAATGACACGGAATATGCAACTGTACGTAAAAATGCAAAGAACAATGCTGCAAAAAATATTTTCATTGGTTTCCACTGTCCAAAAATCATAACAGCAAGTGCTAAGAAACCAAAACCAGCTGCTCCGGTATGTCCGTTACAATTTCCTGACATTACACCAACAGAATAGAAATAACCACCAATTCCACCTAGAAATCCTGATAATGTAACGCCCGCATATCTCATACGATATACATTAATACCTACAGAATCTGCCGCCTGTGGATGTTCGCCGCAAGCGCGTAAACGTAACCCAAATCTCGTCTTATAAAATATAATTGTTGATATAATCAAGAAAGCAATCCCGATGTATACTGTTAGATATGTTTTCTGAAAAAACAGTCTTCCGATAATTGGAATATCCCCAAGTACAGGTACTTTTTGAATATAGAATTTTACATTGGTTGTAATACCATCACTGTTAAAGTTCATCTTAGAGAACAATAATACCATTGCTGGTACAAGCATGTTAAGAGCTGTACCTGTGATGGTTTGATCTGCTTTCATACTAACAGCTGCAAAAGATAGTAATAAGGAAAAGATTACTCCTGCTAAAGCAGCTATAAGCATTGCTAGTAATAAGATTACCTGTGGATTTAATCCTGTTCCTTGAACGAAATACACAAAGAGACATCCAAAAAATGCACCAAATAACATAATACCTTCTAGCGCAATATTGATTACACCACTTCGCTCACTAAACATACCTCCGAGAGCAACCAACAAAAGAGGTATCGCAACTGGAAGTGTATTTTGAATTAAATAAAACATAACATCCATCTTTACTTAACCTCCTTTTCTGAGGTTGTATCTTCCAGATTTACATTTTCTGATAGAACATCCTTTAAGTCTGAACCCTTTGTATCATTAATGTTTTCTGTACTATCTGTATCCTCTGTATCCTTTGAATTCTCTGTGTTTACTATATCATTTGAATTCTCTGTGTTTACTATATCCTTTGAATTCTCTGTGTTTACTATATCATTTGAATTCACAGTGTCTTCTTTATTCTCTAATTTCTCTGTATTTTCTGTATTACTTGAATTTACAGTGTCTTCTTTATTCTCTGAATTCTCTGTATTTTCTACAGTCTTCCCTACAGGCTTTTGGTTTTTCTTTTCTTTCTTACGCTTAAAAAATGTGACTACCATTTGATTCATTAGCATAGAAAAAGCAGAGAAATAGATAATAACTGAAATTACAATATCAATAATCTCTGGCTTATATCCATAAAGTGCGGTTAACGTACCACCACGCTGTATATGAGAAATAAAGATGGCAGAAAAAATAATACCAATAGGACTTGAATTACCAAGTAAAGCAACAGCAATACCATTAAATCCAGTCGCTGCAATAACATTGATTGGTTCATAAGTCATACTACTTCCTGGGATGGTAGAAGGAGCCAAGATACTAAACGCTCCACCAAGTCCTGCTAGTGCACCAGCAATTACCATTGTAAGTACAATATTTTTCTTACCATTCATTCCGGCATAATCACTTGCATGCTTGTTATATCCAGTTGCTTTTAACTCATAACCAAACGTAGTTTTATTTAATATAATATACAATAGAATCGCTATCCCAATTGCTATAAAGATAGACACATTGACACTACTTCCCTTAACACCTAAGGATGGAATCTGCGCAGACGCTGGAAGGTACTCTGTTCTTGCCTTAGTAGAAACATACATTTCAGATTTTCCCATAATAAGCATATCAACTAAGAACATACCAATGTAATTAAACATGATGGAGGTTATTACTTCATTTACATTTAAGAATGCCTTAAATAATCCTGGTATAATACCCCATAACATACCTCCCACCATACCTGCTAGTATACATACTAGCCAATGGATATTAGCGGGCAAGTCCCACATAAATCCAACATAAAGTGAAAAATACATACCCATCGTAAATTGACCAGATGCACCGATATTAAATAGCCCCATCTTGAATGCAAATCCAACCGCTAAACCAGTCATTAAAATAGGTGTTGCAAAATAAAATACATCACCAACTCGCTTTAATCCACCCGTTAATACCATATGAAACCCATCGACTGCATTGGATGGACTAGCAAACAGCATAATAAAAAAGCCGAATATTAAACCTAATACAATGGCAAGCAGCGCCGAAGTGAAGGCAGAAAAGCTCTTAGTTTTGATTATATTTATCTTATTCATTGGCGCTTGATTCCTCCTTCTTCTTTGGTGTCACATTCATACGTTTGGCACCAGACATATAAAGACCAAGTTCCTCTACTGTTGTAGTCTTTGGATCAAGTTCGCCAACGATTTCACCTTCATACATAACCAAGATACGATCGCTGACATTCATTACTTCTTCAAGCTCTAAAGATACCAATAAAACCGCCTTATTCGCATCTCTTCTTGCCACCAGTTGCTTATGTATATACTCAATCGCACCGACATCAAGTCCGCGGGTTGGCTGAACAGCAACTAAAAGTTCATGTTGTTTGTCAATTTCACGAGCGATTATCGCTTTTTGCTGATTACCGCCTGACATACTACGTACTATTGTAATTGGTCCTTGACCACTTCTTACATCATATTGTTTAATCAGCCTATCTGCATATTGGCGAATTGCATGCTTCCTTATAAAGCCCTTTTTTTGAAAAGTAGGTTCCCAATAACGTTGCAATACCATATTTTCTTCCAAGGTGTACTCAAGAACTAAGCCATGTTTATGGCGATCCTCTGGAATATGGCTCATTCCTGCTTTTGACCGTGTTCTAATATTCGCCTTTGTAATGTCTTTCCCACATAATGTGACTTTACCACCAGACATTTTTTCTAATCCGGTTAGCGCTGAAACAAACTCTGTCTGTCCATTTCCGTCAATTCCAGCCAGGCAAACAATTTCGCCAGCTCGTACATCAAAGGTTACATTCTTTACTGCATTATTTTTATGAATTTTGGATGGTACCGTAACATTATTAACAGATAACACAACATCACTAGGAGTTGCCTCATCTTTCTCAACAGAGAAGCTAATATCACGTCCAACCATCATCCTTGATAATTCTTCTTTCGTTGTATCCTTAATATCTACAGTTCCTATATATTTACCTTTACGCAAAACTGTGCAACGGTCTGCCGCCGCCATAATCTCATTTAGCTTATGAGTGATGAATAAGATGGATTTTCCCTCTTTTGCAAAGCCTCGCATTATTTCCATAAGTTCGTCGATTTCCTGTGGTGTCAATACCGCCGTAGGCTCATCAAATATTAAAATCTCATTTTCACGATAGAGCATCTTCAAAATCTCTACACGTTGCTGCATTCCAACTGAAATACTTTCTACCAATGCATCTGGGTCTACTCTAAGCCCGTATTGGTTGCACAGGTTTAACACTTTTTTTCTTGCTTCCTTTTTCTCGAGGAAACCTAAGGTATTAGGCTCTACACCTAAAATTATATTTTCTAGAACAGTAAAAATTTCTACCAGTTTAAAATGCTGGTGAACCATACCAATACCAAATGCATTGGCGTCATTCGGGTTATTAATCTTGATTGATTGACCTTTCTTTCTTATCTCACCTTTTTCAGGTTGATATAAACCAAATAGCACACTCATAAGAGTAGATTTTCCCGCACCATTTTCTCCTAACAGTGCGTGAATTTCTCCCTTTCTTAGGCGGAGTGTGATATCATCATTTGCTATAATTCCAGGGAACTCCTTTGTGATATGGAGCATCTCAATAATATAGTCTTCCACAATAACCCTCTTTCCTATTGTTTATTGTCGGAGCAACTTAGCTCTCTATCCTTGTACGATTAAAAGTATTCGCGAACTTTAATTGTCGCGAATAAGGGGGAACGGCACTCGCCCTTCCCCCATTGGTTTGTTTTATTCCTTGTGAGGTACATGATTTTAAGTTTTCTTCTATGTTCCTCGATAAAATAGTTCCTTGTTATTATCTAGTAGTTACTACAACTTTAGTAAGAGATAAATTGTCTGTAAGCTCCTTAGCACTTGCAATACCACCTGCATCTTCTACAGTGAAATCACGGATTGGATCAACAGTTCCATCTACTAAAGTTTTAAATACTGCTTCATACTCAGCTTTGTTAAATGTGCTGAAACGATCAAAGGCATCTGCCTTATCATCTCCGATAACAGCGGTAGGAAGACTAACGCCAGCATTAGCAGCGCTAAAATAAGTTGTCTTTCCACCATAAGTATCCCAGCTATTTGACTTATAAATCGAATCAAGAACTGCGATTACAGATGCACCAAGACCTTTCGTTGCAGAAGTCATAACAGTATCACTATCATATCTTTGGTCAACGTCTACACCGATAACTTTAGCATTTGCTTCTGTTGCAGCAGACATAACGCTCTTACCTACAGAACCACCACAAGCAAAGATTACTTGCGCGCCTTCTTGATAAATAGACTTCGCCATATTTTTATTTGTATCATTTTCTTCAAAGTTACCAGTATAATGGTATGTAACAGAAATAGCACCATCTGCAAGACCTAATTCTTTTGCAGCATTATCAGCACCCTGTAAGTAACCATAACCGTAAGCACGAACTGCTGGTACAGCCATACCACCCATGAAACCAAGCTTTGTCATGCCATCTTTTACAGCTGCATAACCTGCAAGATATCCAGATTCTTCTTCATCATATAATACACTGGCAACGTTTGATTCAGTTACAAAATTTTTATAATCTGCATCATGAGGAGCTCCATCAAGTAAGATGAACTTAACATCAGGATACTTTGTCTGAGCTTCGTATACTGCTACTTCAAATAAGAAACCAGGTGTTACAACAACCTTAGCACCACCAGTTATAGCTAACTCAATTGATGCTAAATAGCCTGCATCAGTTGCCTCTTCTGGTTTATAGTATTTGTGAGAAATCTTATTCTCCTTTGCAAATTCTTCTACGCCTTCCCAAGAACCTTGGTTAAAGGACTTATCATCAATGTTACCTTTGTCTGTAATCAGAGCAATTTCATATCCATTGCTACTATTTTCTGATCCTGAACCAGTCTCAGTGTCTTTCTTGCCACAACCTGCTAATAAAGAACAAGTCATAACAAATACTAAAGCAGTTGATAAAAATTTTCTCATAAATTTTTCCTCCCAAATATAATTTGACGTATATCCTGTCTTCTTCATTATACATCTTTTTATATAAATTTCAACTATTCTACCATATTTTGAAGCCTAACAGTGTATAAATAATAGGGCAATAATTCCTAATTTATCTGATAATTCATTGTAATTTTATCTTTCTGTTATGACTTCCATAGGAATCGTGCAATGTGTCTTTCTCATACATCTCTTTTGTGCATTTCTAATAAAATATCAGACGAAAAATTACTTCATTTGAGCAATTTGTCTATTCATCGAAATCAGCATGATATACCTTATCTTTCACATGGATATCGATATAAGATAAGTTAAACTCTTCTTCCATAACATCCACTTTATACTCAAAAAAACAGTTCTCCGTTTTCTTTGACATAAAAATATAGGTACCTGGTTCTTTTTCTTCGATTTCATCGCAAATCTCGTTGTATATCTCATATCCATCAATTTCGCCCGGATATCCACAAGCTTTAATCTTCTCTTCAATCATATCATAAAATTCCTGCATGATTAAACCTCCATTCCTTCCATTGTTTTTTTGCATTCGGAATTTGTGCCGAGGACAACGCAGGCACAAACAATATATGAAACTAGTGTGAAGTTTTAGAATTTCTTAGGCGGTGTCTTTTGGCGCCTTAAAAATTCTCTTACACTTCATCTTGCTTTTTAGCAATCTCTCCAGCCTTTTTATATATACTATGGTCTGGGATATATCCTCGGACAGAGGATAGTGGATATACATTTGTCTCTTTTCCAATCACGGTTCCTGGGTTTAGTACACTACCGCATCCAATCTCCACCATATCTCCTAGAATAGCACCCATCTTCTTTAAACCAGTTGGATATTTTTCGTTTTGAAATCGTACTGTAACTAATGTCTTATCCGATTTAACATTCGAAGTGATGGCACCAGCTCCCATATGTGATTTGTAACCTAGAACTGAATCTCCGACATAGTTATAGTGCGGTACTTGAACTTTATTAAATAACACAACATTCTTAAGCTCTGTAGAATTCCCTACAACCGCGCCTTCGCCAACAATAATATTTCCGCGAAGATATGCACAGTGACGGATTTCTGCGTTCTTATCAATAATACAAGGGCCATGAATATCAGCAGAACGTGCTACTGTAGCTGATTTTGCAATCCATATATTATCCCCAATCTTATCATATTCCTCTACTGGCAAGGTCTCCCCAAGCCTTATAATAAAAGATCCAATGCTTGGTAGTACTTCCCATGGATAAATCACACCTTGGAATAAATTTGTTGCTATAGTTTGTGATAAATCAAATAAACTCTCTATCTCTAATTCAATCATATAAATCCTCCATTCTGTAGCTTACTTTTTATAATTTTGCGCGACTTGTTCAAAGTATGGTATTAATAGATTCGCATTATTGATTCCTTTCACGCCTTCGGTCATACGGCCTACAAAGCCCTCCAGTTTTGCAATATACTCATCTTCCGAAATAGTTCCGTCTGCTACCATCGTAAGCCCTTTTTCCCAGCTTGCAGTAAGCTCTGCATTGAGTAAGGACCGAATAGAAGCATTCACTACATCATAAATTAATTCACCCATTAAAGAAGGGGTCATAATCTGGGTTTTCTTATTTAAGGAGAGGTAATTTATCTTTACAAGTTTGTTTAATATTTCAGCTCTTGTTGCACTTGTACCGATACCACTTCCTTTTATCTGAGCACGCAATTCATCGTCTTCAATCAGCTGTCCTGCATTTTCCATAGCAAGAATTAAAGAACCAGAATTGTAGCGTTTTGGTGGAGCTGTTTCTCCTTCTTTAATTGTAAAATTACGAACTGGTAGTTTCATTCCCTTTTTCAGACTTTTCATAACCTCAAAGAACGTGGCATCATAATCTTTCTCTTCCTCAGCTTCCTCATCAGAACCTTTCTCTTTTCCTTCTGTCTCTGTC
>NZ_DAMADT010000019.1:55020-86589 GCF_031997925.1 Lachnoclostridium sp.
GTTTTTGCAGATCCTTCGACTTCTTGCATTGAGGAATTTGTATTTCCTTGGTAACCTGCAACCTTTAAATAACCTTCTTCAATTAAGACACGGAAACTTGAAAAAAAGCTTTCTGTATCAATCTTCGTTGTTATCGCTATCTTTTGATAAACTGCTGGAGGATAAAAGATACTTAAGAATCGTTTTACAATTGATACATATATCCTCTTTGCAGTTGGAGATAGGGAAGACAATGCTCCAAAACCTTGGCCGGTTGGTATAATTGCATAGTGATCGGTAATCTGTTTGTCATTCACATAACGAGTCTTTGCTATGTTTTTATATGAGCCAAGAGCTAAGGCTTCTTCCGCAAATGGTTGAAATTGTGAAAGAGCAGTTAATCCCTTGATATTTTTATAGATTTCTTTTGACACTGCGGTGGATAAAACCCTGGCGTCTGTTCTTGGGTATGTTACAAGCTTCTTTTCATATAGCTCCTGAGTGTATTTTAGTGTTTCATCCGGACTAATCTTAAAAAGCTTGGAACATTCATTCTGAAGTTCCGCAAGGTTAAAAAGAAGAGGTGGATTCTTATTCTCCTTCTTCTTCTCCATACTTATTATCTCAGCTACCAATTGATTAGATTCCTCATCCTGCTTTAATTTTGCAAGGTAACTGTTTTTATTATTATTCTCAATTCTTGTTTCATATTCCGGTTCATAGCCAGTTAGCATCGTAATTAATTTTTCTGCTTCTTGCTTCTCGCGAAATCCATTCTCTTTATATAATAAAGGAGATAAATAATACTTTGACCCTTCTACCGCTTTAAATTCTCCATCAAAAGTTTTATCCGATGTTTCTAATGTCATCATGACACGGTAAAATGGAGTTTTCACAAATTCACGAACTTCTCGCTCTCTTCGAACTACCATTCCAAGTACACAGGTCATAACACGTCCTACCGCTATTGCAGAATGTTTTTCGTTTTTAAGAAAATTATTTACGGTATAACCATATTTTAGTGATAGCACACGAGAAAAGTTGATTCCCATTAAGTAATCTTCCTGTGCCCTTAGATATGCTGCCGCGGAAAGGTTATCATAAGCAGAAAGAGGCTTTGCTTCGCGAATTCCTCTTAAGATTTCTTCCTCTGTTTGTGAGTCAATCCAAACCCTTCGTTTTTCTTTACTCTTTGGCACCTTAGCCATCTGATCCACCAAACGATAGATGTACTCTCCCTCTCGTCCAGAGTCAGTACAGACATATATTTTATCAACGTCAGAACGATTTAAGAGACCCTTTACCACCTGAAACTGTTTACTAACCGATGGAATAACCTCATATTTAAACTCCTTTGGTAAAAACGGAATCGTTTGCAATGACCACTTTTTTAAAGCAGGATCATAGCTTTCTGGATAGCTCATTGTTACTAGATGCCCAACACACCAGGTTACTATACTATCCTCTGATTCCATAAACCCATCAGATTTCTTAAAATTTGATTTTAGTGCTTTTGCAAATTCCTGAGCCACACTTGGTTTCTCAGAGATATATATGCTTTTCCCCATGAATTTTCCAACTTTCATTGTTTACTGGCACAATAGCTTTACTTGGATTCACTAACGTCTTACTTTGTGATTCATAAACGCCTTTCTTGTAATTCACAAATGCTTTTCTTATGATTTACAAGTATTTTTAACTCTTGCGCTCTTCCAAATGTCCTGTCTTTTATTGTAGCATAATCCGAAACGTTTGTGAAGTTGAAAGACATGTGCCATTTTTGTGCATTTTTTCCATCATTATTGCACAGAACTCTTGAAAACATGATTGAAATTCTCTTCACACTTCCTCTATTTTCGTTGCAACTTACTTAAAAGTTATGTAGAATAAGAACAAGAAAATATCAGTACTTGTGTTAAAAAGGAAAGGATGGTTCTCTATGTCTTCACCGAAAAAGCAATACTATGAAAATCTTGCAGATAGTTTGATTGAGAAATTTAATCAACGTGGAATTGAAGGATATTACTGTGATAACAAAGAAGAAGCCTTGACAGTTGCCAAGCGTTTTTTAACTCCTGGTTGTTCTGTTAGCTGGGGTGGTTCCATGACCCTGGATGAAATCGGTTTACTCGATGAATTTCACAACTCTGACTACATAATCTATGATCGTAATAAGGCTAAAACACCAGAAGAACGCTCTGAACTTTACGGCAAAATCGTTACGGCAGACTACTACTTTATGAGCTCCAACGCCATTACACTGGATGGAAAACTCGTTAATATTGATGGTAACGGTAACCGTGTAGCATGCTTAATTACAGGACCTAAAAATGTCATTGTAATTGCCGGAATGAACAAAATTGCCACCGACGAAGCAGCTGCGATGGAACGTGTTAGAAATATGGCTGCTCCACCAAATGCAATTAGATTAAACAGAAAAACCCCTTGTGCAGAACTTGGGCGATGTGCAAACTGTCTCGTACCGGATTGTATTTGCAGTAGTCTTGTTATTACAAGACGTTCCCATGTCCCATACCGTCTTAAAGTTATACTAGTGGGTGAAGAGTTAGGATATTAATAAAAGAGATTGAAGAATTAGGATATTTATAATAGTGAATGAAGAATTAGATATTTAAATTGTGAATGAAGAATTATGATATTTAAATAGTGAATGAAGAATTATGATATTAAAAAGTGAATGAAGAATTATGATATTAAAAAGTGAATGAAGAATTAGATATTTAAATTGTGAATGAAGAATTATGATATTAAAAAACGTAAGCTCAATCGTGAAGACTAAACTTCAAGTTGGAGCCTACGTTTTTTCTTTGAGAATTCATAATATAGAATTTAGTTCTATCATTTTTCATACTTCAAATTTTCTTTATTTGAACCTTTAAAATTAATTTACATTTTAATAACAATATTTAAGATATCAAATAGTGTATCTAATTTAATAAAGCGGATAAGCATCCGTTAACATCTTAACCAAAGCTTTTGCCTGTTCCTTGTTTTTCTCTACATCCTTCACTACAAGAGAAATTGCTTCCGCAACAACTGCCATATCTTTTTCATTAAAACCTCTTGTTGTAATAGCAGGTGTACCAAGACGGATTCCGCTTGTTACAAATGGAGAAGCTGGATCATTTGGAACAGTATTCTTATTACAAGTAATGTTTGCCTCATCTAAAATATGCTCCGCCTGTTTTCCTGTAATGTTCATATTTTGTAAGTCAATTAACATCAAGTGGTTGTCTGTACCTCCAGATACTAAGTTAAATCCACGTGCTGTTAACTCCTTTGCTAATGCCTGTGCATTGGTGATGATTTTCCCTGCATAATCTTTGAAACTATCATCTAGCGCTTCTTTAAAACAGATTGCTTTTGCAGCAATTACATGCATTAGCGGTCCCCCTTGAATTCCAGGGAATATGGACTTGTTAAGCTTATGTTCTTCAGCAAACTCTTCGCTTGATAAAATCATACCACCTCTAGGACCACGTAACGTCTTATGAGTCGTTGTAGTCGTAACATGCGCATAGGGAATTGGTGATTGATGATAACCAGCAGCTACTAATCCTGCAATATGTGCCATATCAACCATCAAGTATGCACCCACTAAGTCAGCAATTTCACGAAAGCGCTTAAAGTCAATCTTTCTAGCATAAGCAGAAGCACCAGCTACGATTAACTTTGGTTTACATTCCTTTGCTATCTTTTCTACCTCTTCATAGTCGATAAAACCATTGTCATCCACACCATATGGTACAATATTAAAATAAGAACCGGAGAAGTTTACTGGGCTACCGTGAGTTAAGTGCCCACCATGAGCAAGATTCATACCCATAACTGTATCTCCTGGCTGTAATAAGGCGAAGAATACTGCCATATTAGCCTGTGCACCAGAATGCGGCTGAACATTTGCATAAGTACAACCAAATAACTTCTTTGCTCTCGTGATTGCTAAATTCTCAGCTACATCAACAAATTCGCATCCGCCATAATATCTTTTTCCTGGATATCCTTCTGCATATTTATTTGTTAACGGACTACCCATTGCAGCCATTACTGCCTTACTAACGAAATTCTCTGATGCTATTAATTCAATATGATCGTTCTGTCTTGCGATTTCCATCGTGATACTATCCGCTATTTCCGGATCAAATGCTCTTATATCTTCAAATGAATACATATCTCCTTTTCCTTTCCTGTGATTTTATTACTTGCCATTATAGCATAACCAATTTGTAATGAAAAGAAATACAAATAAGTCTTTTATTATTTTATCTTATAGGATTGATTAAAAAATATGACAATAAGAAATCTTTCCTGGTTGAAGAAGTGTGAAAAATTATTCCTCCATACAAAAACTCGCATAGTTATATATACTGATAAGGTGGTTTGCTACTTAATGCTCACAGTTCTCTATCATAAGTACGCATTCCTCAGAAATTTTATTATTCATCAAAGCGGATATTCGCAATCCGCTAACGCTACTTGCTCATAACCCCATTGCCACTACGAATAAGGTTAAATAAATATAGAACATTGTAATTAAAAAGTGTAGATAATAGGAATCCTCTTTACCGAAGTAACTGTCTTGATTTCCCTTATCTACACTAATTATGAACTAAACAGATGTTTGATTCAACTTTACTCCATCTGAATTCTTCCCTATATTAAAATTTATAATTTTCACCAACGAATGTTATTGCACACATTCCTGTACCAGTATGCGTTCCAATGACAGGACCTATGTTCGTAATTAAGTAATCTTTCACTAATCCTCGCTCTGTTAAGATATCAGCTATGTTCTTTGCATAATCTGGGCAAGCTGCATGACCGATAACCACTGTTTGATTTTTCGTATCGATACCATCTTCTTCAAGGCGACTTACTAAGTATTCTATTGCCTTTTTATTTCCTCTTACCTTTGATACTACCAATAATTTTCCTTCTTTATCCACACTTAATACTGGACAAATTCGAAGTGCAGTTCCTACCATAGCTTCTAAGGAATTTAAGCGGCCACCTCTTTTTAAATGGTGTAAATCTTCTACCATAAACCAATGGCAACACTTTCTCTTGGTATCTTCAACAAAACTAGCTACTTCTTCTAATGATTTACCTTTTTGTCTTTCTTTTGCTGCAAGGTAAACAAGTAATCCCTCTCCAATGGAGGCACATAAGGAATCAATACAGATTATTTTTCTATCAGGATATTTTTCTTTTAACCCTTCTGACATCAACCTTCCTGTGTTATAAGTACCGCTTAATCCTGAAGAGAATGCAATATATAAAACATCTTTTCCACTTTCTAAGAATGGAGTTAAATAATTTTCAAATACTACAGGATTAATCTGGCTTGTTACCGAATCTTCACCTGCTTTTAATCGTTTATAAAACTCCTCACAACTTAATTCTCTTTCATCTGGATAGTGTGTATACGGCGTATCACCTAGGTGGAAATCCATAGGGATAATGTGTACATCCAACTCATTTATGATGTCCTGCACTAAATCTAACGTCACATCACTTACTATACAATAATCTGCCATAACTTTCTCCTTAATTCTTGTCCATTAGCTCTAAAAGAAAGTATATCATATTCCAGAAAAGAAATAAACTTAAAGATGTATAAACTTACTTCTATATATATAAATTCCCAATCTAGAATTTACTCATTGTATTCTACTATTTGCGGTGCTATAATACCTCTGTTTCTTAAAATAACTTATCGGAGTAATTATGCAAAAGTCAAAATCTAAAATATACCAAAATGCTATTACAGAAGGTCCAATTCTTACTCGCCTACTATTATTTTTCTTTCCTATTTTGTTAGGCACCTTCTTTCAACAACTATACAACACCTCCGATGCAATTATCGTTGGAAACTTCGTTGGAAAACGTGCACTTGGAGCAGTAGGTGGTACCACTGGGACCATAATAAATCTTTTGGTTGGTTTTTTCGTTGGTCTCTCCTCTGGAGCTACTGTAATAATCTCGCAATACTTTGGTGCCAAGAAAGAAGAGGAAGTAAAAAATTCAGTTCATACTTCATTTGCGCTTGCAATTTGTGGTGGAATAGTTTTAATGATACTTGGATTGTGTTTATCTCCAATAATGCTAACCTCAATGAATACCCCTGATGATATTTATCCATTATCTCTACAATACATAAGAATTTTCTTCCTAGGTATTGTACCAAATTTAATTTATAATATAGCCTCTGGAATTCTTAGAGCAATTGGTGATACCAAACGACCTTTGTATTTTCTAATCATCAGCTGTTTTGTAAATATTGTATTAGACTTGCTTTTTGTTGGTGTTTTCCACATAGGAGTAGCTGGTGCTGCTATTGCAACAATAATTTCTCAATTCGTTAGTGCAGTTTTAGTAGTCAGGACTTTATTACGCACAAAAGCATCCTATCATTTAGATCCTAGGAAAATTCATTTTGAAATACCAATCTTAAGACGTATTGTAAAGATAGGACTTCCTGCTGGATTACAGTCTGTGATGTACTCGGTGTCTAATGTAATTATTCAAAGCTACATCAATTCGTTTGGAACGGATACTGTTGCTGCATGGACCGCTTATGGTAAAATTGATGGTCTTTTTTGGATGGTGATTGGTGCTCTTGGTCTCTCTGTAACCACGTTTATCGGACAAAATTATGGAGCAAAAAAAGCCTCTCGTGTTCATAAATGCGTAAAAGTAGGACTTATATTGGCTTTTGGAATCTCCATTGTTTTAAGTATTGTTTTATATTTCTTTGGCCAATATGTTTTACGACTATTTACGGATGATCAAACAGTACTACAAATAGGTATAAAAATTCTTCATTTCCTTGCTCCAACCTTCTTTACCTATGTATGTATCGAAATTTTAGCTGCTGCACTACGTGGAATTGGTGATGCTTTAGTCCCTATGATTATTACCTGTCTCGGAGTATGCGTGTTAAGAATTGTATGGCTATATACCGCAGTGCCACTCTCACCAAGTATCATAACAGTTATCTTTAGTTATCCGCTTACTTGGGTAATAACGTCATTATTGTTTATATTTTATTACATTTTTTTTAGCCATCTTGGTTACCGCAAGAGAGTACTGTATGAATAAGTTATAAGCTGTTGTAAATGATAGCAGAGATAAGTAGATAGTTTCATTGTTCTACCTACTTATCTCTGCTTTTTTAACTATTTGATTTTTTTCCTCTTTTCTTTATTGCTTTTTTTCTTTATTGCTTTTTTTCTTTATTTCGTCTTTTCTTTTTTTTCTTTATTTCGTCTTTTCTTTTTTTCTTTATTTCTTCTTTTATTACTTCTTTTCTTTATCACTTCTTTTTTCAATACTTCTTTTCTTTATTACTTCTTTTCTTTATTACTTCTTTCCTTTATTGCTTTTATGCGGGTCTATTGGTACTTTTTACATTTCAAAAAGTAAAATCACGTTTCACAAACTTATCCATTCCATAAATAATAAAAAAGGTGCTCTCGCCTCTTTTGTTTGTATTAAGAACACCTTCATTCGTAAAAAGATATCAGTCTCATGTATTTTTTGCTTTTATCCGATATATCAGTTACCAAGAGCTATCAAACTATTTTATCTGATAAGTGGCAAGCTCTATACATACTTTATATGCCAAAGCGGATATTCGTAATCCGCATACCCTACTTGCTCATAAATAATAAATTGCAAAGGAGTAGACTAATGGAATATCAAACAATTACATCACCAAGTTTTAGCGGAGTAAGCCAATCTACTACTCTAACTGCTACCAAGGTACCTATTGAAGAGACAGATGGTAAAGTTTCCTCTACTACCGTAGATAATCTTAATTCAATAATCCCTGCCCAAAAGATCTCATACGACTCTAATCATATGATAGAGAAAGCTCTTACGGAAGCTGCACTCCCAAAAACAGAACGCAATTTAAATATTGTACGTGAATTACTCCGTCAAGAACTCTCAATTGATAAAAATAGTATTTTAGACTTATTAAAATTATCTGCGACCTTTCGAAACGCCTCAATTGAAACCTTAGTTCTTATGAAAAAATTAGAGCTTCCAATCACACAGCAGTCAATAAATCAGATGCAGGCTTTTCAAAATAACAACCATTCTATTCTTATGCAGTCACAAAATATGATTGATTCCTTTCTTACACTATTGTCAGAGGAATCTGTCATCTCAGAAGGATTTCACCATGAGTTATTATCTCTTTTTATAAATGATACGGTAGAATCTTCTATTCCTGATTATTCTCTTTTATCCACTCATTTTTCAAGAGAAGAAATACAACAACTAACTCACACGTTAACCGCTACGGATATTCCAGAATATGTTGAAAATCGCCTAACGGATCCTTCTATTACGGTTTCTGAGTTTCGTGACTTCATGAATCAATCCGCTAAGGATAGCAACCTAAACTTTATTAATGTACCACAATTACAACAATTTTTAACAAAAACACCAGAAGCAGCTTCTAATTTTACTTTGATTACTGATGTCTTATCCAAAAGTGAACAAGAAAATCTCTCCCCTTTACTATCTTCTGTTTTACCAAAAGATAATCTTGCTTTATTTCAAGAAAGCAACGGTTCAATCACAAACTTAGATGGTTCGATTACAAATTTATTTCAAAAAATTATTAATGCAGAGACTACAACCTCCTTACAAAGTGAAGAGGCACAATTTACTTCAGTGTTACAACCAAACGATATGCCATCCGCCTTAAGCGCACTTATTAAATCACCAACATATCAAAAGTTAATTAAATCGGAGTTACTCTCAAAGCTCTCACTCGAGATAAATGACTTTACTAAGAAAGATGGACTTCCTCAATTTTACCGAAAGTTAACCCGTGACTTAGAAAGTATGCTAACTTTTTTTGATAAGAATGAAGGTAATACAAATCCTGAGACATTTCATCAGGCAAAAGAACAGGTACAAAATCTACGGGATCAGGTCGACTTTATGAAGTCAATAAATCAATTTCTCGGATATATTCAGTTACCTGTTAAACTTACGAAAGATTTAACCAATAGTGAACTTTTCTTTTATACAAAAAGAAAACAAAAAAGAGAAAATGAAGAAAACCTTCACATTTTATTACATTTAAGCATGACACATTTAGGAGAAATGGACATACATCTTCGACTTAAAAATAGAACAGTACATGCAACCCTAAGTATGGAACAGGAAGAGTCCCTAGCCTTAATTGACACTCATATCAATCAATTAACAGATGCCTTGTTAGAGATGGGATACGATCTTTCCTATGATTTTGAGAAAATGGAGAAGAAACAAACACCTATCGATCGACTGTTATTAAAAGAAGAGGAAGTTATTTTATCCCGCTGCTATACTTTTGATACGAGAGCTTAAGTTCCTCTGTTGAATTTATTAAAATTTTATAATATAATAGCTCTATCTAAGTTAAAATTAATTAGATAGAGCTTCCTAGATTCAACAGAATTAATTTAGCATAATGTAAGATAAAAAGTTACTTCGCGAACTTTTTGTTCTCATGAAAATGGCTTTGTGTAAATTAAATACACAGGAATAGAGGTTAGTATGAAAAAGTATTCAAGACGAAATCAAAAAGGGAATGTTAACTTTATTTTCGACATTGGAATTGGTGTTGTATGGACCTTATTTTTTATTTCTTTGGGTCTTATTTTGGCAATTAATTTTAGACCGCTTTATTATGCAAACATTCACTGGTTTCAATTAGATAAATATTCTGGACTTTCAATCAATGAGATAAAGTCGAATTACAATGCCTTAATTGATTATTGCTCACCTTTTTATTATGGGGCTTTGAAATTCCCAACCTTAAGGTCATCCGTTTCCGGCATATCTCACTTTGAAGAAGTGAAAGTTTTATTCCAATTTTTTTATATTATGTTTCTTATAAGTTCCATCTTTCTACTTGGCGTTATCACATGGAAGAAAAAACGAAATGATTACCGCTATTTAAAGGTATCCTCTATCACAGCTATCATACTACCAATGATTACTTTAATAGGTTGTTCCATAGACTTTGATGCTACTTTTGTTATCTTTCATAAAATTTTCTTTCGAAATGATGACTGGATTTTTGATCCATATACTGATCCAATTATTGATCTATTGCCACAAGAATTTTTCTTGCAATGTGCTTTAATTATTGTATTCGTTGTATTAGTTGGTAGCTTAATTCTTTATTTATGCTATCGCCATTTTAAAAAGAAAAATCAAGTAACACCGCTTTTAAAACCTAAGATGAACTACTATTATTAAAATTGTCATTTAAAATGCTTTATTTAACGTTTTATCTCATAAAATCAAGTCTATACATAATATAGGCACCTAACTAAAATAATTATCCTATTGTTACTCATGATAACTATTTAGGTAGGTGCCTATATTTTAAAATTTATATTTACTTTTTAATGTTTCACACTTGAAAACATACCCCAAAGGCGGCACAAATCTTTTTACTCTTATCTATAATTAAAATATTTCTTATAATTTTTTTATTAGAACCAATACCGATCCATAGTGTATTTATATACCTTGTAAAAAGCTTTTCCATTTCCTATTTGATAGGTTGCTATGGTACTTCCATTTTCATCGTATTCAATAAACTGTTTTTCTGTATCAAAGGACAATATAATATGATTTCCATAAAGCATGGAGCTACAATTACTATTATGATATGGAAAAGTTACTTTTTGAATTAGTCGATATCGATTCTGGCTATCTTCAATGAGATATTTATAAAAAACAGAATACTTCGTATCATTCACAGCATCCGTGGTATCGTAATTGATAAAAGAAACATAAAACTGCCCTTCACTTAACCTTCGATTTGTTCCATAATACATGCTGTCAATTGAAGTTTTCGTAGTCGTCTCACCCAATTCTGTTAACAATAAGGATTGATATTGTTTACCATTCCATTTTTTATCATCACTCATAATCCAACGAATGACTGGCCCAGTATATATATTATTGATACGAAATACTGTAGATAATTCTCTAGAACATACTAATGTATCCTTACCTTTAATTAATTGAATACTAGATAAATCTAGCCAATCCTTCTTAATTTCTTCTGCCTTATTCGTTTCTGATTTTCCATGAGACAACAGGGCTGCAAAATCAATAACTTCTTTCCATCCCCCTTTTGCAATATTTAGCGCAATGCTTTTGCTTATCATAGAATCACTATCGGTACTTGCTAAAAATATTACTTTATTATTTATATCATCATAGTCACAATCAAAAAGTTTTCCATGTCCATCCCATGTATAACGCTTGATTACATTTCCAAGGTTATTTAATAAAATATATTCATTTTCTTTGATAGCATAAAATATTTCATTTTTTACCTGAAGGACTTTTGCATCTTCACTTTGATACTTTGTAGGTATATTAGCCCTTAAGACGCCATGATTATCATAAAATAAAAAACTAGAATTTACTCCATTCTTATGATAAAAGGAAAATAAACCTCTAGTAAAGGATGGTTGCTCTCCATACTGGGTGTTCAATTTAGTCTCCATTTCATGAGTTGAAACGATATCAAAAAAATATGCCTTTTGACTTATCTCATTACCATTTAAATCTGTGATGTTTAAAACTATTTTATTTCTTTGTCCGTCAATAAGTCCAATGATTTGACCTTCTACTTCTGTTCCTGCTGTACGATTAAAATAAAGGCTTTCTCCGAAGTCTGGTATAGACTCCGTTGGAACAGATATTTTGTAGCTAATCCTAACCTTTTGAGATGGTGAACCTATATAAACATACAATCCATTCGGGTTGGTACCAAATGGATTCTGTATAAACAAAGGATTCTCAATCGTAAAAGCTTTGCTTTCTTTTATCATCTTTAGTTGATTTAAGGCTCCCTCTTGGTAAGCTAAAGAGTAAATATCATCACCTCTTACTGTTGATTCAAGAATCAATGTTTCAAAATCTTTCGCAGAATAAAATGTAAAGGAATTTTCAGCTGCACTTGTTACTTTATGTTCCTTATACGTATTTTCATATGGCAAATCTTCCTTATTTCCAAATCCCCAAATATTTTTACCCGTATCAGGTCCTTCTACATTTCGTCTATTACAGCCATAGGAGAGCAATGCAAATGTAGTAACGAGTAAAACTAATATACAACGGTTATTATAATATAATCTTTTAACACCGCGAAAATGAAACATATAATTTGCCTCCTGTTTAGCTAATTTTCGATAATTCTTGATTATTGAAACATGCTTTTGTTTCGATAATACCTGAAACATGCTTTTTGTTTCAATTATATACTTCATTACTCATTATCTCCCAATTATACTTAAACTTACGAGGTATTGTATGCCAAGTTAACCAGTTTACACTCTAAATCCTGCAACTATCCTACGACTAAATTAGCAAATTTACTCTTATAACTAATTAGATCTACAAAAATAAATAGTGTAAAATTTGCTTTAATTATCTTAGTGTTGTAATTCATACTCTACTGTACATTTTTTTATTTATGTAAAAATAATTAACAATAACATAATAAGAATTGCGACTGCAAGTCCAATTACGGTATATTGTTTTATTCTTAGTATTTTCTTTTTTCTTAATCTCCATTCTTTTTCTGTTAACACCATATATCCTCCTCTCTAGAACTTTATTTCTTTCTACTATTCTATTTTAAATCATTTTCATTGAAAATTTAAAATGAATTTTCTTCTATTATTCCATACATGTACATTTATTACAATACCAAAAGTAGCACCTCAATTATTAGTTTTCAACTAATAATTGAGGTGCTACTCTAAATTTAAAAGCCTTTATTCTTTAGGACATATCAAATCCACAATGCTTTTACTATTCGTCAACACTATAGTTTGGAGCCTCTTTTGTGATATGGATGTCATGAGGATGACTTTCCTTTAAGGAAGCTGCAGAAATCTTAACAAAACGTCCTGTTTCCTTTAATGTTTCAACATCTTTCGCTCCACAATAACCCATACCAGAACGAAGACCACCCATTAACTGGAATACAGTATCTTCTACAGTACCTTTGTATGCTACACGACCTTCTACACCTTCTGGAACTAGCTTCTTAGCATCTGCTTGGAAATAACGATCCTTACTTCCATTTTCCATAGCTGCAATGGATCCCATTCCACGATATACTTTGTATTTTCTACCCTGGAATAATTCAAATGTTCCTGGACTCTCATCACAACCAGCAAAGATGCTACCCATCATACATAAATTTGCTCCTGCTGCAATTGCTTTCGTAATATCACCAGAATACTTAATACCACCATCTGCAATAATTGGAACACCATATTCCTTGGCTACACGGTAAGCATCCATAATTGCAGTAATCTGTGGAACACCAATACCTGCAACAACACGTGTTGTACAGATAGATCCTGGGCCGATACCAACCTTAACACAATCAACTCCTGCTTCAATTAAATCCCTAGTTGCTTCACCAGTTGCAACATTACCAGCGATAATCTGTAGTTCTGGATAGGCTTCACGAACCATCTTTACAACCTTAAGTACATTGGCAGAATGTCCATGAGCGGTATCAATAACAATTGCATCTACTTTTGCCTTTACTAAAGCATCAACACGATCAAGGATGTTTGCTGTTACACCAACACCTGCCGCACAAAGAAGTCTACCCATAGAGTCCTTTGCTGCTAATGGATATTTGATTGTTTTTTCTATATCCTTGATTGTAATAAGTCCTTTTAAGTTACCGTTTTTATCAACGATAGGAAGCTTCTCTTTTCTTGCTTGTCCAAGAATTTTCTTAGCTTCTTCTAAGGTAACGCCTTCTTTTGCAGTAACAAGGCCTTCACTTGTCATGGATTCTTTAATTTTTTTGCTAAAGTCTGTCTCAAATTTTAAGTCACGGTTAGTAATAATACCAACTAATTTCTTACCTTCAGTAATTGGTACACCAGAGATGCGATATTTTGCCATTAACTCATCCGCATCTTGTAATGTATGTTCAGGAGATAATGAAAATGGGTCAGTTATAACTCCGTTCTCTGAACGCTTTACCTTATCTACTTCCTCTGCCTGACTTTCGATTGACATATTCTTATGAATAACACCAATTCCACCCTGTCTTGCCATAGCGATAGCCATGCGATGTTCCGTAACCGTATCCATTCCTGCACTCATCATAGGAATATTTAACTTAATACTTTTCGTTAAATGTGTAGAAAGATCTACCTGATTAGGTATTACTTCCGAATACGCTGGAACAAGCAGAACATCATCAAAGGTAATTCCTTCACCGATAATTGCTCCCATTTAAATATCCTCACTTTCTTTATAGTAAATTAATAGATTAAGTATCAAACGTACGTAAGTATTGTATCCATTACAATTCATCCTTACTCCGTTTGTTAAGAGTAAACCGTCCCATAGGTTATAAAAAATCAGCCAAAAGATTCCAGATTACCTTGAGTCTTTTGCCTGCGGACAGTAATAATTTTCACAAGTATACTCATTTTTATGGACATTGTCAATACCTTTGAGAAAACTTGATATTTTTAGTAATACATTACTGTAGTAGCGTGCAAAAGTGTCCGCAGTTCATATACAAAATTTAAATATATGATGCAAACTGATACCGGCAAACAAGAAAAAATCAAACTTCCAAAAATTTTTTCTTGTCATGATTAGAATGGGGTTCTAATTTAATCTATTAAGAAAAAAAAGATGGTTAACATCAACGTGCTAACCATCTCTCATATAAATCTTAATCTTAACCATTGTATTTGACAAAAATCAAAGCGGATACTCGGAATCCGCTTCGCTACTTACTCGTAACCTAAAGATTTATACCTCAATAACTTTACGTGGAGATTTTTGCTTAATGCACGCAATCATCTTCTCACTTGGCTCAAAAAGTATTTTGGTCACGGCACCATCTTGGCGAGCAATAATCGCATATACTCTACCTTCTGGTCTCTGAGAAGAGAAATCTTTAACCTTTAACTGTTGTATGTGGTTAAAACTATCTAACGAATGGGATTTTACAGGTGCCATTATCTCAACCTTATCAAAGTCAATACGAAGTGCTGTCTTTCTCTTTGCATTTCCCATAATCTTATCGAAATCTAACTGACCATCACAAAATACATACTCATATTCAATGGAGTTCATTCTAGGGAAAAAGAAAACACAAAGTACCACTAATACTGACGCAATCAAAGTAGCGATACTACCTAAAATAGCTCCTCCCACAAAGAATATCACCAAAATCCCAAATACTGCAGCAATTTGAATCATAAGCGTCGTTGCTGATTTTTTTCTTTTCACGCCAGCTTCTGCGTAAGATTCATTCATATTACTTCATCCTCCTATGTCAATTTTTCCGTAGAGTTCCCCTAAAGCTACTTACGGATAGGAGAAATCACGATTCCTTACTACCTTCATTATACTAAATTATTTATAAAAGTAAAAGGACTTTATTATCTTTTAAGGAATAATGCGAATGTACTTCGTCTTGACAGATACAATTTGCCTTGCTAAACCCACACAGAGTGAGCGCGATCCCTCATAGTTTTTTAATTCATGACAAGGAGAAGTTCGCCAAGCGTACTTTTTCTTGTTTATAGGTAATTACAACGATATTTCCTATATACTGAAAGAATCCATGTATACTCATACTTATACATGGATTCTAGAGTTTTAAGATATATTAATTTTCTATCAGCTAGATTACATCATACCCATTCCGCCAGGGCCGCCTGCTGGCATAGCTGGAGCTGGTTCTTTAATGGATGCAACTGCAGCTTCTGTTGTTAAGAATGTGGAAGCAACACTGGTAGCATTCTGAAGAGCACTTCTTGTAACCTTAGAAGGATCAAGAATACCGTCTTCTACCATATCTACATACTTCTCTGTTAAAGCATTGAAACCTACACCTGTTTTCTTTTCTCTGACCTTATTTACAATAACAGCGCCTTCTAAACCAGCGTTTTGAGCGATGCATGACAATGGAGCTTCTAATGCTTTTAAGATAATCTGTGCACCAGTTCTCTCATCACCTTCTAATTTAGCAGCAAGTTTAGCAACTTCCTTAGATGCATGGATGTAAGCGGAACCGCCACCTGCAATAATACCTTCTTCCACAGCTGCTCTTGTAGCTGCTAGGGCATCTTCCATACGAAGCTTCTTCTCTTTCATCTCAGTCTCTGTTGCAGCACCCACACGAATTACAGCAACACCACCTGCAAGTTTAGCAAGTCTCTCCTGTAATTTTTCTTTATCAAATTCTGATGTTGTTTCAGCAATCTGAGCCTTAATCTGAGAAATTCTAGCTTCGATTTCTGCTTTATTTCCTTCACCATCAACGATGATAGTGTTTTCTTTTTGAACCTTAACGGATTTTGCACGACCAAGCTGATCTAATGTAGCATCCTTTAAGTCAAGTCCTAGTTCGTCAGAGATTACAGTACCACCAGTTAAGATAGCAATATCCTGTAACATAGCTTTTCTTCTATCACCATAGCCTGGAGCTTTAACACCAACAACAATGAATGTTCCTCTTAATTTATTGATTACTAATGTTGTTAAAGCTTCACCTTCGATATCTTCAGCGATAATTAATAATCTGGATCCGCTTTGAACAATCTGCTCAAGAACAGGAAGGATTTCCTGAATATTGCTGATCTTCTTATCTGTGATTAAAATATATGGATTATCTAAGTTTGCTTCCATCTTATCCATATCAGTTGCCATATATGCGGAAACATAACCACGGTCGAATTGCATACCTTCTACTAAGTCAAGCTCAGTCTCCATAGTCTTAGACTCTTCAATCGTGATAACACCATCTTTGCTTACCTTATCCATAGCATCAGCAACCATTTCACCAACGGAATCATCACCAGCAGAGATTGCAGCAACCTTAGCTATTTGATCTTTTCCATTAATGGTAGAGCTCATACTGCTAATTGCTTCAACAGCGCAGTCAGTAGCTTTCTTCATACCTTTTCTTAAGATGATTGGGTTAGCACCAGCTGCAAGATTCTTCATACCTTCGTTAATCATTGCCTGAGCAAGAACAGTAGCTGTTGTTGTACCATCACCTGCTACATCATTTGTCTTTGTAGCAACTTCTTTTACAAGCTGAGCACCCATATTCTCAAAGGAATCTTCTAACTCAATTTCTTTTGCAATAGTAACACCATCGTTTGTGATTAATGGTGCTCCAAAGGACTTATCAAGAACTACATTTCTTCCCTTTGGTCCTAGAGTTACTTTAACAGTGTTTGCTAACTTATTTACACCAGCTTCCATAGCTACTCTGGCATCTGCACTATATTTAATATCTTTAGCCATAATTGTTTTCCTCCAAGTTTTAATTTATGATAATCTGATTATATTTCCACGTTTTATATGAAGCACCAAAAATGAATCATATCTTATCAGTACTAATCTGCTACAATTGCTACAATATCGTTTTGTTTTACAACGATAAATTCTTCTTCCTCTAATTTTACTTCAGTTCCAGCATATTTGGAATAAATAACTTTGTCGCCAACTTTCACCTGCATGGTAACTTCTTTTCCATCCACCATTCCACCAGGGCCAACTGCAACAACCTCTGCTTGTTGTGGTTTTTCTTTTGCCTGACCAGGTAATACAATACCCGACTTTGTAGTCTCTTCTGCTACGAGTTGCTTTAATACAACTTTGTCTCCTAATGGCACTAATTTCATATTTATTTCCTCCTTTAATACTGTATCATACCAGTTATTAGCACTCACTCTATTCGAGTGCTAATCGTTGAGTATATATTAGTAAATTTTGCTTCAATGTGCAACTCCTTTTTTTAATCAAAACGTTTTAAAAATCTCACTTATCTAATATATACTCTCGTATACTCTGATATTCTCACTTTTTTATACTTTTTCATCTGTTTTGCTAGTATTCTTCTATGCAAATAGCGGCTTTTCTCATCTTCATCTCGTAATATAACCTTACAGAAGCGAAGCTGCTGTAAGGTTACGAGGAAGTAGCGCAGCGAATTCCTCGTATCCGCTTTGACTTACTAATAATTTACATTAATTTGTAACCATGCTATAATTGTTAACGTAGAAAATACTTTACATACCTACTATAAATAAAACTCTTGGATTTTTCACCTAAGAATAGTCACTACATAAGATTGTGAGGATATAACATGGTTATAAAAATATTAAAGCGCGTTTTTTCCGCTATCTTTGGATTACTTTGTATTGGTCTTATTCTTGCTTCAGCAGTGGAAGTACTAAGCTTTCGCGTTAGATATGATGTGGGAGGCGTCTTTTTAGGACTCTTTTGTATCACCTTACTCTCATTGTTGGCATCATCACTTCTCTCTAGTTCTTTTCAAGAGATAAAGTGGAAACAGCATTCCATGAAAGCTGGTTTATTCCTTATTTTTGCGTTCTATTGCCTGATACTTCTTAACTTACTTTTTATTAGTAGACATATCTTTTTTGAATATGCTTTTTCAAGTAATATCAAAAGTCGGATTGCGACGAGTACAAACTTTATCCCATTTCATACTATGATTAGTTATTTGAAAAATTCCGATAACTTCGAATCAACCGTTATATACACTAATATTATCGGTAATCTGCTCGCGTTTGCACCAATGGGATTTTTTTTACCTCTGTTGTTTCAAAAGCTTAAAAATTTTCTCCCATTCGCTTGTGTAATGGTTCTTACTATTACTGTTATCGAGTTAATACAATTTATAACAAACCTTGGTATTATGGATATTGATGACTTAATTTTAAACCTATGTGGTGCTATATTCGCTTTTTACCTATGTAAATTACCATTCCTTAAGAAACTCTTTCAGAGATTTCATTGGATTTCATAGTTCTACTTTTCTTATTATAAATGAAACGAGGGCAAACGAAAATCTTCCAGAGTGAAACTTAATTCTTTCCTCTTGGAATTCTTCGTTTGTCCTCGCTTTCTATGTTAAATTATATTAACTTTTATCTAACATAAATCTTTTTTTACCTTATTCAAAATTGAAAACTTTATTTATCTTCTACAGTAACACTATTGGTCTTTCTGACTGTTCTTGGAAGAGCATCCTTTGAATTCTTCCATGGTTCATTGACATAACGATAATCAAATTTATCCGTAAACCATTCTAAATCATCTCTGACACGTTTCATATTATCTACATAAAGTGTTCCGAGTTCGGTACGAAATTCTTCTAAAGAAGCACCATTTAAATGCTTTTCTGCTAAATCATACAACATTCCAAAATGCTTGGTACAAAATCCTTTCGATGCACGAAACTTCTCTTTAAATTCATCATCTTTACGATAGAGATAGAAAAAAGAAGCAAGATAAAGTTCGAACATCCCTTTTATTTTATCGCACACAAAACAAGAATGTTCTAAACTTCTAGTATAGTCAACAACAGGATGAACTCCTTCTTTTTTCTTAAAGAATCCGCCACTCGTAGCTTGCTTTTGTTGTAGCAGTTTCTCTGTCTCTTTGATAGAACGATCCATATGTGTCTTTAACATCAATGCTAATCCAAGTCGGTTCTGATTTTCATACAGTAACTTGATATGATTGGAGCAAAAGCCAGTTTGATCCGTTACCATACGTACATCATCCTCCATGTAGCTAGGCCCCATGGTAAAATCGATTGCATTTTTTTGTAGAGTTTCATACATCTCGCAAACTGGGCATTCACAATCTTTATTGAACGCATCATTTACTGGTATAGTATATAATTGCTCTTTCATATTATTAAATCGTATGCCTTTCCATAGCCTGTAAACTATTAAATATTCATCAGATCCTTTAACTGTCTCGCCTTATCTTTGATACGATCATTGGCATCTCTAGATACAATTACCTTAGAGATATAACGAAGTGCATCCTCTGTTTTTCCCGTTCTTCTTGCTAAATCAGCTAATAGGTATGTAATGGTTGCCTCATCCATTCCACACATTGGAAAATTTTCTTTCGAATAAGCTTCTGCAAATCCCTCGTAAGCTTTGGTTAAAAAATCAATTTCTTCGGCCTCTAAATGTGCAACTACTTTATTATAGTTTGGTGTTGTCGTAGGAAGAGATTCTCTCTTCCCACGTATTAACCAACCTGTTTTTAAACAAGTATATGCTCTTTCACTTAGTTTACCTTTCTTTACGATGGTATTAACCAAAGCAAGCTTATGTTTTGTGATAGCCTCATCGTATGTTAGGATATCACCACTTGGAACGGCACCTTTATAAACTGAAGAAATGCTAGCCTTAATTAATTTTGCTTGTGGTGAAGTCATAAAATTAAAGAAACGATTGAGCGCTGCATAACCACATACTGGACAATCCACTACATCGTATTTTAAAGAATCGACTAACTGGTATTTCGGACGTAAATCTGTATCCGCAGATACTAATTTTACTTTTCCTGTTTTCACAGTCTTAGACTTAAACTCATTATCACACACAGGACAAGTATAGGTTTTTTCAAAGATAAAATCCGCCTCAGTGATCTGTGGCTTTTCTTCCTGAACCGATTTTCCCTGTTGTCCTTCATTCGTTTCATACACTTCCATATTGGTAAGCTTTCCTAACCCCATTGATTCTAACCCAGAAAATAAATTGGCCATGTCATTCCCTCCTATGCAGGCTTATAACTGCTCTTTAGTGATGCTATCCTGTTAAATACTAGTTTCTCGCCTGTGGAATCTTTACAATCCACACAGAAAAATCCATTTCTTAAGAACTGAAATCTATCAAATGCTTTTACACCCTGTAAGCTTGGTTCTACGAAGCACTCGCTAACAACAATTGAATTTGGATTAAGGTTTACGGAACCATCTTCGTTGTATACACCCTTTTCCTCATCTACTAGATTCTCATATAATCTAGCTTCTGCTTTGATAGCATGCGGTGCGGATACCCAATGAATCGTACCTTTTACTTTTCTTGCATTAAAGCCAGATCCACTCTTTGTTTCCGGATCATACGTACAATAAACTTCCGTAACATTACCAGCTTCATCTGTCTTATAATCTGTGCAGGTTACAAAATAAGCATTCATTAATCGAACTTCATTCCCTGGGAAGAGGCGGAAATATTTCTTAGGTGGCTCGATCATGAAATCTTCTCTTTCAATATAAAGCTCTCTACTAAATGGTACTTCTCTTGTCCCCATTTCTTCATTTTCCTGATTATTCATTGCCTCTAAATATTCAACTTGTCCTTCCGGATAGTTCGTAATAATTAGCTTAATTGGATCTAAGATTGCCATAACACGGTTTGCTTTTAACTTTAAATCCTCACGGATACAATACTCAAGCATTGCATAATCTACCGAGCTATTGCTTTTAGAAACACCACAAAGCTCCATAAATAAACGAATCGATTCTGGTGTAAATCCTCTTCTTCTTAATGCGCTGATACTCACTAATCTTGGATCATCCCAACCATCTACAATGCCGTCTTCCACTAATTTCTTGATATAACGCTTACCAGTAATTACATTGGTTAAGTACATCTTTGCAAATTCAATCTGCTTTGGTGGATTCTCATATTCGAGTTCACGTACTACCCAATCATAAAGCGGTCTATGGTCTTCAAACTCCAAAGTACAGATGGAGTGCGTAATCCCTTCGATTGCATCCTCAATCGGATGAGCAAAGTCATACATCGGGTAAATGCACCATGTATCACCTGTGTTGTGGTGCGTCATTCTCGCTACACGGTAAATAACTGGGTCACGCATATTGATATTAGGTGATGACATATCAATCTTAGCTCGAAGTACCTTCGAACCATCTGGGAATTCACCATTCTTCATTCTTTCAAATAAATCAAGGTTTTCTTCTATGCTGCGATCACGGTAAGGACTATTCTTTCCTGGCTCTGTTAAAGTACCACGATACTCTCTAATCTCCTCAGCAGATAAATCACAAACAAACGCTTTTCCTTTTTTGATTAACTTTACTGCACCTTCATACATATGCTCAAAATAATCAGAAGCAAAGAAAAGGCGATCTTCAAAATCTCCACCAATCCACTTTACATCTTCAATAATTGATTCAACAAATTCTGTTTTTTCCTTGGTTGGATTTGTATCGTCAAAACGTAAATTGAATGTACCATCATAATTTTTCGCCAATCCACTATTTAAAAGAATGGATTTCGCATGTCCAATATGAAGATATCCGTTTGGTTCTGGCGGAAATCTGGTTGCTACCTTTTTACAATGTCCCTCAGCTATATCTTTATCAATGATCTGCTCAATAAAGTTCTTTGAGACAACTTCTTTCTCTACTGTCTCATTTAACTCTGGTTTGTTAACATCGATGTCCATGATGTTCCTCCTAAAATGATATCTGCCTTTTATGGCATCTACTTGAATTTAAACAATCTACTTATTATCATATCACACATCTTTCAAATAGAAAAGATAGACTTTTGTAGTGGAAATACACTCATCAAGTTTATGCACAGACACACTCAGTACGTCTGTTTCTGCGTTGCATCTACAAACAAATATACGTCTGTTTTACAAGAAAGAAGGTAATTGTATGGGACTTATTTCACAAAAAATAATAAAAAAACCTCTTACCTGGCATATTATATTATGCGAGGTAAAAGGTTCCTTTACTACCTGTTATTATTGCTTTTTTTAAGTTTAAAATTAATACTCCTAATGATCTAAAAATATCTCAAGTTATAACACGATTTTCTAATAAAATCTTTCAAAAAAGATATGGTTCCCGATAATTTTATAAGGTATCTTTTCCTTAACACACTTAGCTTTGGTTGCAGCTACATAACTATTAAAGTATAGATAATCACCAATTACATTCGTACCATTCATTGCGTCTTTTGCAGCTTTTTTGCATTCTGCCATTACCTTTTTTTGTTCCTCACTTTTATAGTCACCGTAGACATAAAGCTTTAGTGCTGCTTCTAATGGTGCACCCTTTGTAGTGTATTTACCACTTTTAGTTAAATTATAAGCAGGTTCAAACTGACGTCCCCAACGTTTTAAATCATAAACTGCTTCTCTTATCGTTGTAACATGATCAAATAAATTACTATCCACACGATTTAAAATAACATTACCAACCGCAACTTTTCCTTTGTAACTTTCCCAACCCGCCTCGCAATAGATGATAGCGGTCAGTAACCTTAGATCTGAGCTAGTGTAGGACTTTGCGGCGCTGGCTTCAACTTTTATTGGTGCAGTAGTTGCACCAGCCAATATGCAGACAATAAGTAGTAGGGTAATTAGTTTTTTAAATTTCATATCAATTCTCCTTACTTGAATACGGTAAGAGCCATCGTTCTTACCTAGGGAATGTATGTATCTTTCCTTATAATTTATCTTTTCTTCGGAAAGATATCTTACATAGGGGTTCATATGTTTGTAATAATTCTGTAATAATTTTAACACTATTGTAGAATCATGTCAAATCCTTTAACTACCATATCCACGCACCCCTACACGATCCAAACAACAGTCTTATCACACAAAAAAAAGAAGACCACTGGTGGGTCTAACGGGTTTACTTTAGAGGTACATACCAAAAAAAGCATGAATTTTCACAATATTTACAACAAAAAAAGTATGCCTCACATATCATTTTCAGCGTACCTTTTATAATAAAATATTTTTTTTAAGCAAATAATAATATTAATTGTTAAACTTGCCGTTCTCAATCTTTTTGATTAGTTTATCTACTCTCTTTTTTTGTGACTCTGATAAATATTCTCTTCTTTTTAGCAATATATCTACAAATTCTTTAGAGTTCTCTTCATTAATGCAAATAAATGCTCTCTCTGCGTGTTGACCAACCTCTTTTGGTCTGCAAGTTTTTAAATGCTCAATTATTTTTTTAAACATAATTTTTTCGTAATGTTTATCTGCTTTTGCTAATTCTGCGAATACGCTAATGCTATTATCTTTGGTGATTACACTACCATTTTCATATGCACTAATAATAATATCTATATTCTCAAATATTTCTTTTGGTTTTAAGAATGTAATTCTTGATATTGCAGTCATTCCTCCCCAAACAAGTCTATTGTTTCTTGATTTCAGTAGTTGTATAAAATCCAAAACATAATCTGCTATTAATTCTGGATTTCTTTCACCTATCTCGTATAGAACTTTTATGCAATCATTCGCAAGTTGTTCTTTTCCATTCTTTAAACCATTAATAATTTCTTTTATACCGTCTAAATTTTTTGTTTCGCATAATTCAATTGCTAAATTAACATTAGGTTCTTCGTCATTCCTTCCAAGGTTATACGCTATTTTTTCAATCATATTATTCTCTCCTTTTTTCTCTTTCCTACTTAAATTACGGTCTAATTTGCAAATAGTGAGATTGCTTATCTTTTATTGACTGCTATAATCATAACGCTTTGATGATATATAAGCCTTTTAACTTCTTCTACGATAGACCAGTTTGATACGCTTTCAGTTATACTTCATACTTATATCTTCTGTATCTTTAGTGTATTTTTATAAACAAGCAACTCTAAACTATTAATTTAAGCCAAAATAAGAGGGTGCAAAAATCAATGTAATTTTGCACCCAAAGTTATTGTAGCACTTCTAAAGTAAACCCGTTATGGTGGGTTCCCTTTCTTTTAGTTATAATTTTAATCCTTATACACTATTTATTATTCTCACGGTACTCAGCTAGCAAGAGATCAACCATCCTTCCATAGCTTTGCACTCCATCTTCCTGACTGTTTGCCTTTAAATACGTATCATTCATCATCGTTACAGTATTGCTTATTGCAGTATTCTCAAATTCACTCCAATAAGCTGAATTATCTGCCAAATCAGCATATACTCCTTCGTTATAAAGCTTCCTAACCTCACGGTAACGCTCTTTATTCTTATCATAAAGTTCATTTCCAGCAACGATTAAAGCTTGCATTACACCGCTGTATTTCAGTTCTACATTGTCTGAGGAGGTACAAACCAAATAAGCAATGTAATTTGCTTCATCTTCCCTCATAAAACCACGCAAATGAGCCAACTCATGACATACAGTTGATGCTATAGAGTAATCTGGAATATCCACATTTACATTTGCCTCCATTGTAAATGGAATGAATATTCCGGTTAATTCCATCCGTGACATGACGCGTGAACATAAGATCGGTTTTGCAGCTGGATATCTACCTGATAGTATAGGATAATCTTTTGAAATTTGTTGATATGCTCGTTTTGTTTCCAGCATTAATTCTTTTTTAGACATTGTGGAATCATAGACTCCGCTTTCATCCACCGCAGGAATCGAATTTCTTAGTTCATTTGCACGTAATGCTAATGATACACATAATTCATACAATTCATCTTCTGAAGATTCTAATATCGTTAATCCACTATAATAGCTAAAAGGATAACGATAATAATTAATTCCGCACCCTAAGGTATAAAGAGTCAAAACAATACTAACACCGCAAAAAATATTTAAAATCCCTTTCCCGACCACTATGTAACGATCTTCTTTCGCTTTGATACTGTGTATAAGAAATCGTATCAGAAGAATCGCCAATAATAAAGGTCCAACAATAATGATGATCTCTGCCAAGGAGAAAGGGAAAATACCAGTAATCGTTGATAAAAAAAGTGACCATGGATGATAGAAAAATTTTACTAAAACATTTTCTGTAAAATAACTGCTCCTCTTAGCAAACTGAAGCAACAAAAAAGAAATGGGTAATAGCAGGAGAAAGAAATTACGTTTTAAACGTAACAATTGTCGGAATTTTGGCAACTGCTGATTCGGTCTCTTTTCTTTCATTGTATACCCCATTTCTTTCACTTACAATCTATTGGAATGTGACTTTAGCGCTACCACTTGATAAATACAATGCAATACGCTTCGTCCCACCTTTGTCTATGAGAACCGAACCGTCATATTTTTTCTTTCCAACCCAGACATCACCATACTTTGAAGTGATATCAAGGCAGTAATCCTCTTGTTTTCCTATTAAGTGTAAACTTACCTTACCGTAAGAATTATTGATCTTTATCTTATCTACATAACTATCCTCAATGGTGGCATCTCCGCTGCTTAATTTTCCTTCTAAAGAAGTAATTGTAGATTCTGCTATCTTAACATCACCATATGAATTATTAAATTGTAAATCCTTTGCCCTTAGTTTTTCTACCTTCAAGCTACCGCTACTAAGTTCCATAGTAATGCTAGAATCTGGGTATTCATTTGAAAGTAAATCTTCTTTTTGATTAATATTTTTTATCACTATATCTCCATAGTGATTCTCGATATTTGCCTCTCCGATTGCACTCCTATCAATCGTAAGATGACCAGAGGAAGCCACGGTGCTAAGCTTATCAATTACTGTCGATGTTATTATGGTATCTCCATACGAATTCTCTACCTTTACATCCTTTGCAGAAAAGCTTCCCATTGAGATATTACCGCTTGATACCGAAATGTTAACTTGATTAAAATCTGCGGATGCCGGAACATATAGCTTAAAATAATTCGACTTTTTTAGGTTAATGGAATAACCACCTTGGTTCATATTACTATCATTAAAAGTCAATGTACCATCAATTATTGTAAGTGCTGGTTCTTCATTCACATAATAATAAGAATATTCCACGTAATATCCATCCGAAGCTATTATCTCAAAGTCTGCATACTGTGTATTTACATTAATTGTAGAAATCGCCTCGATTGGCTCCTTAACAGTACCAAAATAGTTCATATTCTCTTCTGTATAACGTTCACCGTCAGTCGTGAAATAAAACTTTCCCTGGCATCCGCTTAATATTAATATTAGAAATAAGCTAACTAGGAGCCATATTTTTTTTTGCTTCATCTTCCACTTCCCCTAACTTCCAGTTATTTATTCCAGCACTTTGTGCCATTTATATGCAACACTGACTATCAGTAGCCCCCTCAGCATATGGTTATGTGTAGCATTAATTGCACTCAAAAGCACTTATGGTATAATGTATGTAGACATTATACCATAAATATCGTAAGAAAAAATTAATAAATTATTATATTTCGACAAAATTCCGTAAATTTTTATACTAGATTAATTTCTTAAATTCATCGATTTGATCTGAAAATGTTTGCAATGCCTTACGGAAGAACTCTGGATCTGTCAAATCAATTCCAGCGATTTTTGCAGCATCCTCTACATCACTTACTGTTGTTGCATGTAAAAGTGAACGATATTTTGGTAAAAATGCTTCTCCCTCTTCCAAATACTTTGCATATAATCCTCTTGCAAATAGACCGCCAAATGCATATGGGAAATTATAAAAACTAACTTGACCTGAATAGTAATGTCCCTTACATACCCACATATAAGGGTGTAAATACTCGGTGTCAAGACCATCTCCGTATGCTTCTTTTTGCGCTTCAAGCATCATCTCACATAACTCATCTGCAAACATAAAACTGTCGCTACGTTTTTCAATTACGGCAGTCTCAAAAAGATAACGGGAATAGATATCACAGATAATCTGTGTAGCATCCTGAAGTTGACCTTCGATTAACGCCAATCTTTCCTCTCCTTTTGCATCTTTAATTGCTGCATTTAGAATTACATTTTCATTAAAGGTAGATGCGGTTTCTGCAACTGGCATAGAATAATCGCTATTTAATAAGCGGTGATCATGAATGTTTTGATTATGATAAGCATGACCAAGTTCATGTGCTAGTGTTACAATATCAGAAATCGTACCATCATAATTTGTTAAAATTCTACTTTGCTTCATAGGTTGAAGGTTAGCGCAAAAAGCTCCGCCGACCTTGCCTGCTTTAGGATAAAAATCAATCCAACTTTCATCGAATGCTCGCTCCACCATTTGTGCTAAATCTGGTGCAAAGGTACGAAAATGTGTTAATAAATACTCTTTTGCGTCATCAATGCTATATTTCTTCTCACTGGCACCCATTGGTGCAAATAAGTCATACCAAGGTAAACCATTCTCATGTCCTAATGCTTTTCCTTTAAAGCGAAGATACTCATGGAATTTTGGCATAAACTCTTTCATAGCAGTAATCATTGCATTAAGCGTTTCCTTTTTCATGTTCGATTGCTCTAAAGTCATGTCGAGTACAGAAGAATACCCACGTAACTTTGCTAATGTTAAAACTTGGAGCTTGATACTGTTTAAAGAATATGCGGTACTGTCTTTTATTTTATTATAACATTCAAGTTCTGCTTCATAAGCTCCTTTTCGAGTAGATTCATCTGTACTATATGCCATATTACGAATTTCTGATAGAGTAACTTCCTTTCCATCATACATTGCCTTCACCGTTGAAGTAAGATAGCTTTGTAAATCACTCCAAGCATTTGCACCAGAAATTGACATCTTAGCAATGATTTCTTCTGTCTCATCACTTAATAGATGTTTATTATTTTCTTTTATTTTACGGATGTAATAAGCGTACTCACTAAGTCTTTCATCCTCTTTCATTAACGCATCAATATCATCTATTTTAGCAATGTATTTCATAAAGATAGTATTTGCTTTTGCTAAATTAGAGGATTTTTGATTGATTTGACCTAAATACGAAGTCGCTTCTGTTTCTGTAGTATTCGTCGACTGACGAAGAGAGCAATAAGCGGCGAGATGCTCTAATCGAAAGGCTTCCTCTAAACAATCAAAAATTTGATTTAGCGCTTGCTTTTTTGGTAGTTTATCAAGTTCTTTTGATAAATTATCCATTTTAACGATTATCATATCAAATCGTTTCATATCCTCTTTAAATTTTTCATCATCATATCCTGTGTATAACGCATCTAATGACCATGTAGTATTCATATCCTTCTTCCTTTCATTTTTCATATTTCATGTATCTTAATATTTTATTTCTTTTAATATAAAAATTTCAGTATGTAATCTAGAATGCTCCTAAGTCTCTACCTTGAGTATTAAGAAAATCTATTAAAGCAAATAAACATCTCCTTAAAATACCCACAGGGTAAATGTGCATTTCTAGGAACGTTAATCCTGAATTTTCATTATGTGTTGAAACCGGCATTAAACCCCTATTTATGATATCTGTAGTTTAATGCGAGTTTGTAAATTATTATAACATAAATTTTCTCGAGTGTTGATTAAAATTTATATGTATTTTTCTTACATGAGTACACGTTACGAACTTTTCCTTGTCATGAATTAAGGAACTAACAAAAACGAATTGTTCTATGCTAGTTCCTTTCCTATTCATTTGAATCTTATTTTTCACGATTGATTGGTGCAATTCCTTCTTTTCTAGAATTATGCGTTTGATTTTGATTTTCTACTTTTCCCTTTTGTGTAATACTGTTAAACTTTTCGTTTTGTATCTTTTGCTCTCTTTTCTCAGAATCATTCGAATGAAATGTATTATTTTTTTTCATATAAATCCTCCATTCTGCCGCAATCAGTGTGAAAATTCTTGATTTTTCACACTACCTCCCTTAGTGAGTTTTAACATATTCTGCAGCACTTTTTGCAGAAATCCTACCAAATACTACAATATCACATACCGCATTACCACCAATACGATTCGCACCGTGGATTCCTCCGGTAACTTCTCCTGCTGCGAATAACCCTTTGATTGGTTTGCCATCCGTAGAAATTACCTCTGCCTTCGTATTAATCTCTACTCCACCCATCGTGTGATGAATTGCAGGAGCTACTTTAATTGCATAATAAGGTGCTTTTGAAATAGTTGTATCCATACCAGTGGTACGATTGTATAAATCTTGTCCCTTTTCTGTAATTGTCTTATTCCAATTTGCCACTGTCTGGATTAATTTATCTGGATCTACATTGATATCATTTGCAAGTTCTGAAAGATTATTTGCCTCTTTTACGATATCCGCATTGATATAACTTTCTACAGCACTTAGATTTTCCCTTAGTTGTTGATCAAAGATCAGGTAAGCATAGCTACCTTCTTGTTGTAAAATTGCATTGGACACTAAGTTTCTCGTACTTAATTCATTATAAAAACGCTCCCCATTGCGATTCACTAGGATCGCGCCTTGACCACGAACAGATTCTGTTATCATAATACTGGTTTCCTGCTCTACCGTTGGATGGGTTTGAATTTGATCCATATCAACAACATTCGCACCGATATCTTGTGCCATTATAATGCCATCACCGGTAGCTCCTGGAGCATTCGTTGTTTTATAACCAGCCAGTTTTTTATCATATTCCTCTACCATAGCTTCATTCGCACCAAAACCACCTGTTGCAAGAATAACAGCTTCACATGCTATTTTATAATTTTTCTCTTTTCCCTTTGCTATCACTCCTGATACTTTACCTTGATCCATTAAGATTTTGGTTGCTTTCGTATTATATCGTATATCAATTCCATTGCTTTCTTTATTATTCAGAAAGGTATTCATAATGTAATTCCCAATTGGAGCTCCACCTTCTGGTGCATGCATTCTCTTAAATGTAGCTCCGCCTGAAAATGATAACGTTGATAACGGAGCTCCAATTGAATCTAACCAAGCGACAGCATCTGCTGAATTCTCAGCCATAGTGCGTACTAAAGCCTCATTATTTAAGTAGTTTCCACCTTTCATGGTATCTTCAACGAAACTCTCAACGGAATCTGCAATCCCCAGTTCTTTTTGAAGAGGAGTATTCGCTGCATTGATACCACCGGTTGCCTTTACGGTATTTCCTCCCGCCATTGGCATCTTCTCTAAGATGACGACAGTTAGCCCTGCTACCTTGGCTTCAATTGCTGCTGTCATTCCAGCCCCACCTGCCCCGATTATACATACATCAACTGTTATCATTTCTTCTGGTAGCGTTGCTTCTTTCGTCGCTTTTGGTTCTTCTGACGTCAATTTAGATACATCAACACCTGCGCTAGTAAGTGCAGCAGTAACTGCTTCTATAATTGCTTTACTTGTTGTAGTTGCACCACTCACAGCATCAACTTTAACCGATTGCTTTTCCACAATTTCTGGAGGTAAGTCACGTATTGCAATGGATCCAATATTATCCGTCTCATTTGGTCCAAATGCTACAACTGATTCAATTCGGTCATTAGTAAGGACAACTGTCGCGGTTACTTCTCCGCCATACCCAGATGCTTTGCCTTCATAAGTTCCGGGTGTAAACCTTCCACCCGCGGAAGGTGTGACTGAGGGTGTAGCTCCTCCCTCGTTTTTTTTCTTACTACAAGACATTAATACAAATGCCATGATTGCAATCATAGCGATTGCAACAATACGCCTTTTCATAATATTCTCCTTTACTAACAATAGATATACGTAACTTTTAACGTTTTCTATTGTTAAATATATTGCACTGTCAATCTTCACAGATGCTACCAATAGTTTGTATACTTTAACTGGAATTTATGTGTAAACGAGAATTTTATTTGAATTTCCTATTTTAAGTCAAAGCGGATATTCAGAATCCGCTTCGCTATTTATTGTAACCTTATAGGAAAAAACGCGAACTTTCCCCTGTCATGAATAAAATTTATAAAAAACTACATTTATCCCTTGTCTTTCCACTCCTTTATGGTTGTTCCTAATACATTTTTAATTC
>NZ_DAMADT010000019.1:86599-88575 GCF_031997925.1 Lachnoclostridium sp.
GTCTACTTGCTTTTTCTAGTGCTATTGTAGTATTTCCTTTGTGAAACTCTTTTTGTGTCGGAACAACTATATAATGTTTATTTTCATAAGTAGGAAACACCTTTAGTGGATAATATCCAGATTGCTTTAATCTCACTTTTCCGTCTTCCTTAATAACCAGAAGTCGTAATATTATCGTATCATTATTCGCTTCGGTCACCATACTTGATACAAAATTCCCCATAGAATACATACATAGTACTTGTCTATTATCACTTGTCTTTATGTACAGCGCTTCTTGCAAACAATGAGGATGTGATCCAATAATAACATCCACCCCAGCCTCAGCCATATCGAGTGCATGTTGTTTTTGAAGCTTCGTAATTTCTGTAGTATTTTCTATTCCCCAATGATTATACGCTATGATAAATTCTGCCCCAGCCTTTTTTGCCTCCTTAACATCACGTTCCACTGACGTTTTACTATAACAGTTAACAAAACTATTTAAATCATTAGCAGATAAACTTTCACGGAAATTAATATATTCTGTATAACTTAAAACTCCAATTTTAATTCCATTCACTTCATAGAGAAGAAACCTAGGTATATCATTTTCTAAGTAAGTTCCTACTTGTGCGATATGATATTCCTGTAATTTTTCTATTGTTTCTCTAATTCCAGTCATTCCACCATCAAGACAATGATTATTTGCAGTAACGACAGCATCAAAACCTGAATATCGTAGAGCATCTAAAAACGTCGCAGGAGCATTACAATTAGGAGAACCCTTCCTTATTTTTTGTTCAAACGTATAGTAATTTGAATGTGATGTCAATGTTTCAAGATTTCCAATGACCAAATCACTGTTTGAAAATATTTGTCTCACATAGGAAAAACTATTATTAAAAACAAATGTATTTTTACTCTTTGCCCCATACTGTTGAGCACGTAAGCACATAATATCTCCAGTTATCATTACAGTTGCGTTTTTTGCCATATCTATTGGTTCATCCTTACCATTTGGTACTATTAGCTCGTCATCGCTTATCTTTTTTCGATAAATACCATCCTCATCTAATATGTAGCGGTTCTGGCCTACCTTACTTAAAGGCTGGTATGCTTTTCTTATTAAAGTCTCTTGATTTTTTGCAAATACGATCTGACTTTTAAGGTTTGTACACCATACGAATGTAACTATGACAGCAAGAAGGAAAGCCCCAATTTTTCGTAGGATATATTTCATATTCATAGTAAATTTCATATTTATACTAAACTTAATATTCACGCTAAATTAATCTCCATAATAAAATTAAAAATCATTTCTAATATATGCTCACTTGTCCCATAATATTCCACTAGAAATTTAGGTTGTTTTTCTATACCATATTCACACAGTTACTTCTATAGATAAATTATGTCTACAATAGCACTTGTTGGGATACAACTACGTTTTACTCAGTACGAGTGAAGCCTTTTATTTTTAGCTATTCGATTTTACTTATCATTGCATGGGAGTTTCACTAGAATTGTTAGACATGAGGAATTTTTATGAAAGGAAAAACACATATTATTGGTGGTCTGGCCATCTCAGGCATACTACTTTATTGTAATAAAACTTATCACTTGGATTTACCCATTAGATCATTTGATTATATCACTGGGTCTGTATTAGGTTCCTTATTGCCAGATATCGACCATAAGAAGAGCTTTCTTGGGTCAATTTTTCATCTACCAATCAAACACAGAACTCTTACTCATAGCTTTCTATTTTTATTTTTAACCAGCATTATCGTTCTTCAATTTAATTTAAGTATTGCTCTAGGACTTTTTCTTGGCATTAGTAGCCATCTGTTTCTAGACATGGTACCAATACACTCAAATGGTATCTGCTTGTTCTATCCTTCGAAAAAGCGCTACAGTTTCTTTCGAATTCCAAAGTGAATGCTCCACCACTTAAATCAGCAAGCTGATTTTGAAGAGGTTGCTTCTATAAAGCG
>NZ_DAMADT010000020.1:0-52317 GCF_031997925.1 Lachnoclostridium sp.
ACATGGAAGTCAAGGTGTAAAGTCAAACGTAAGCCTACACCATCTAATGATATTAAGATAAATATTACCCCAAGATATTTACACATGGTGTAGGCGTAAAGATTATAAGATCATATGTATATAGCAAGCTGATGAACTCATTAACGAGACATCAGCTTTTTTACGGAATGTAAATCAATAGTTAGAGTACCTGTTGTATCCAGCTAGTTGTCGGTTCGAATCCGACCATTCCGATTATGGTAACTATCAGATGATAGAGGGATTAACATTCAAGATTCGCAGGGGTGGGAGCGAGAATGTAAAGGAGTTGTTTATAATGCTAAAGTCATGTAAGTATTGTATGAGAATACATGATAGTAAGTACGATTGTGGAAAGAAGCCACAGAGGAAGAAACAAGGTAACGATAAAGATAAGTTTCGATGGACATCTACATGGCAAAAGAAAAGAGATGAAATAAAAGAGAGAGACTTATATTTGTGTCAAGCATGTATTAGGAATCTGAAAGGAACATTAAACAGATATACATATTTCAACCTGTCTGTGCACCATGCGATATCACTGGAAGATGATTTCGAAAAGAGACTAGATAATGATAACCTAATAACATTATGTGAATTACATCATGAGATGGCAGAGCGTGGAGATATATCTTTAGACATAATATTAAACATCATAAGGGAGAAAGAGGAGAAGCAGTAGTATCCCCCCGGTAGTCAAAGTATATTATCAATGGTTTTCTTAACACCACGTGTCCACCATCACGCATAATTTATTCCCACATCAGCTTTTGAAAGGAGGTTTTGCAAAATGCCAACGCCACCAAAGCCATATATTGTATTAGCAAATGAAAATAAATCGCATAGAACAAAAAAGGAATTAAGTCAGAGAAAACAAGGCGAAGAAGCGCTTACAACTGGTGTTGTTATGAAGGCAAGACCAGAAGTAAAAAGCAATCCTATGGCTAATAAAGAGTTCAAACGAATCAATGATCTACTGAAAAAAATTGATAAAAACGATGCTATATATGAACCAGTTTTAAACAGATATTGTATGCTTCAAGCAGAATGTAAGGACCTTATCGAAAAAAGAGCTAAATTTTATGAAATAACATTAATGTTACAAGAAAAGTTCGATGATACTATTGACAATGCACCAGAAGATGAACAAGCGAAACTTATTAGACAGTTTGGTAGAGACATGGCTTGTTTCACCGAATCAATGTTAGAATGTGACAAACAAATACAAACTAAAAGGAAAATGCTATTAGATATTGAAAAAGAAAATGTCATGACCATAGCATCAGCACTAAGAAGCATACCAAAGAAAACTGAAAGCAAAACTAATGCTTTGCTAAAAGCTTTAGGCGGTGATTAGTTGATACGAGAAAGTAGAGCATATAAATACTGTGAATTTGCATTAATTCATGATAATAGAAAAGTTCCGAAGTATGTAAAAAAACAGTGTAAGTTATGGAAAAATGTAGCCGATGGTAATGATGATGAAGCATATATCGATGAAAAAGCTTATTCTAAGATTATAAAAATATTAGGTTATATGATTCATCCAGACTTAAATATTCAAATGGATATTGGTTTGTCAAACCATGCAATGTTACTTATAACAGCAACGTTTTGCACGAAGTTAAAGAATGACAAAGGCCTAGACATTCGTTATTACATAACAGTGCTAGAAGAAATAGCAAGAAAAAACTTCAAGACATTTGATTCTGCAGTAATTTTCATATTGTTAATGTTAACTGAGCCTAGATTTTCTAGGTTTTTTTCAGTTGCACCTGATCTAAAGTTATCAAAGGAATTACAACTTGCTATAAGGAAGATAATTAAATCAAGTCCGCTATTATGTGATGAACTAGAACCAGTTTTTAAAACGTTACGAAGCGAAATAAGATGTTTGCTAACTGAAAGTGAGTATACCCCATTAGCGTATTCAGAGGATAAAATGGATGGAAAACTTGCTAATGCATTTCTAGCTGATGAAGCAGGAGCAATGGATAGTTATCCGGTTGAATCTATGAGGTCATCACAAATTACATTATTGAACAAGTTAGGTATAATAATCAGTACTCAATATCCTAATGACAATAATGTTATGATTGATGAAATAGACAAAGCAAAGAAGACATTAGATGGATTAAGAGAGAATAAAAGAATGTTTTCTTTACTATTTGAGCCTGATGATGATTTACTTACTAATGACCAATGGCAAACAGACGACTTAGTTATATATCAAAGTAATCCTGTTGCTGTAGAAAATGAGTATATATTCGATGCGATAAAAGACATGCGTGAAGATGCTATTCTTTATGAGAATAAAAGAGAGAATTACCTTTGTAAGCATAACAATATTAAGTATAAAGGTCTCGGAGTAGAAGGATATGTTGATGTTACAAAAGTAAGAGAATGCAAGAGAAAGTCAGAAGACAATTGGTGGAAAGGTCGCAGAGTATGGTTAGGACTAGACTTGTCTATGTCAGATGATAATGTATGCGTTGATATGAAGACTTACGAAGGTGAAACACTGGAAGATTGTGAATTATACACTAAGACATTTGGTTTTATTCCTGCAGATAAAATAGACTTTAAATCAAAGAGAGAAGGTGTTGACTATAAAAAATTGATAAGAGATGGCAGTTGCTTTGCCTGTGGAGATGAAGTCATATCATATACGTTTGTTGAAAATTTCATACTTGCGTTGGAAGATAAATACGGAGTGGAAATTGTTCAGTTGGGTTATGATCGTTGGAACGCATTATCATCAATACAAAAGTTTGAGAATGCAGGTATAGAGTGCGTTGAAATAAAACAACATTCAAGTGTTTTACACTCACCAACAAAGTTACTTAAAGAAAAAATATTAAGTAAGAAGTATCATTATGATGACAATTTAATGTTAGAAATAAATTATCAGAATGCAAGATGTACTGAGGACACAAACAAGAATAAGTATGTTAATAAGAAGAAATCCACCGGAAAAGTTGACCAGGTAGTAGGCAATATAAACTCTACATACCTAATAGAGCAAGAGTTATTAAATAGTCAAAATGACTTCGTATTTCAAACAGGCTAGGAGGTAAGAAGGTGAGACTTTTTACGAGGAAAGAAAAAAGAGCAGAAGAAGTGTCATTCGAACATGCCTTATTGCAAGCATTATTAGCAAAGACTGAAATGACAAAAGACAAAGCAATGCAAATACCTACTGTGTCAGGAGCTATTAGCCTAATAGGCGATATAATAGCATCTACACCAATTAAACTATACAAAGAAAGTATAATGAACGGTGAAAAAGAAACAAAAGAATTTGATGACTATAGGGTTACTTTACTAAATGAATCAACAGGTGACACATTAAGCGCTAATGAGATGTGGAGGGCAGTTACTAGAGATTATTTTCTTGGAAAAGGTGCTTATATCTATATCAATAAAGAGCAAGGAAAAGTAAAAAGTATTCACTATGTTGATGAAAAAAATATTACAATACAGGAGAATACAGATCCAATCTTTAAAGATTTTGATATATCAGTACAAGGAACATTGTATAAGCCTTACGATTTTATAAAAATACTGAGAAATACGATAAATGGTGCTAATGGAGAAAGTATTGTATCCGAGAATGATTTGATATTATCAGTCGCATATAACGCTTTAAAATTTGAAGATGCACTTGTGAGAAAAGGTGGAAACAAAAAGGGATATCTTACAAGCGAAAAGAAAGTAACAAAAGAAACAATTGATGATTTAAAAGAGTCTTTTAGAAACCAGTATTCGAATAATGCTGAAAATGTAATTATACTTAACGAAGGATTGCAGTTTAAGGAATCATCTAATACCGCAGTTGAAATGCAGTTAAACGAAGGAAAGACTTCAAATGCTGCTGAGATATGTAAGATATTTCATATGTCACCTAATCTACTTAACGGTTCAAGCGCAACAATAAGACCAGAGGAAGAAATACAAAAATTTGTTAAACTCGCAGTTCTTCCTTTTATGAAAATAATCGAATCAGCTTTAAACGAGGACTTACTCTTAGAAAAGGAGAAGAAGTCCTTTTATTATGCTTTTGATACGAAAGAACTACTTAGAGGAAGTGCAAAAGATCGATTTGAAACTTATAAAACAGCTATTGATAGTAAAGTTATGACGATTGATGAAGCAAGGTATCAGGAAGATATGAAACCTCTAGGTCTTGATTTTATCAATTTAGGATTAGGTGCAGTACTTTATAATACAAAAACGAAAGAAGTATTTATAGCAAATACAGGTACATCGGTAGATATGGAAAATTTGAAAGGTGGTGAGAATTTTGAAACAAAATCTTAAGTTTATTATTAAATCTGAAAGAATGATCTCGGAAGAAGATAAAGAAAAATTAAGAACGCAACTTGAAGCATTTAAAAATGGAGAGAATGAAGCGATTGTAATAAATAATGCAATCACTGTTGCTGTTTTAAACGATAAAAATAAAATTCTAGCGATTTTATAATATCAAGGTGGTGATAATATGCGAATAGAAATTCGAAGTGATAGCGTAGTCATAGATGGATATGTAAATGCCGTAGAGCGCATGAGCAACCCGGTAATTACTCCGCATGGTAAAGTGATTGAGGTAATTGAGCAGCGAGCTTTTGAAAGAGCATTAGGAAGGGCAGAAAACGTTGATTTATTACTTAATCACGATAAAGAAAGAAAACTTGGATCAGTGGCCGATGGAAACTTAGAGTTATGGGAAGATAACATCGGATTAAGAGCGGTATGCTCAGTTACCGACAGTGAAGTAATTCAAAAGGCTAAAGAGGGAAAATTAAAAGGGTGGTCTTTTGGAATGTATGCTACAAATGATAGCATCGAGAAAAGAGCCGATGGATTGCCAATAAGACACATCAAGGACCTTGATATATTTGAAGTATCAATCATTGATAATCGAATGAATCCTTGTTACACAGCTACATCCATCGAAACAAGAGCGGATGGTGAAAAAGTGATTGAAAATCGAGCGAGTGAAAGTAAGATCGTTGTTGAAAATATGGTTGAAACACCTAAAGAAACTATTAATTACAGTGAATATGAAAACAGAATTATGAAACTAAAAGTCGGTAAATAACCGGCTTATTTTATTACAAAGAAAGGGATAACATATGAACAAATCAAAAAGAATCGCAGAATTTAGAGCAGCTTTAAAAGGATTAACAGAGCAAAGAGCAGATTTAGAAACTGAATTACAAGGAATTCTAGACGGAGCACAGGCTGAAACTAGAGCAATTACAGAAGAAGAAAGTACAAAGTTCACAGAAATTGAAAATAAGATTAAATCAATCGATGCAACTATCGAAGCGGAAGAGCGAGCAAGAAATATCAAAGCTAAGAAACCTGCTAAAGCTGCAGATGAAAGCAAAGAGGATGCTGAAATCAGAGCATTTGCTAATTATGTAAGAGGACAGTCAGGACTACCAACTGAAACACGTGCAGGTGAACAAAACTTAACAATGGGCAACAATGGAGCAATCATACCAGTAACGATTGCAAATCGCATTATTATGGCTGTAAAAGATATCTGTCCGATTTATGCAAAGGCTACTATTTATCACGTCAAAGGTACGTTAAAAGTACCTGTATGGGGTAAAGCAAATACCACACATGATATCACTGTTGGGTACCAGCAAGAGTTTGTTGACATTACGGCAGATGCAGGTGCATTTACAAGCGTTGATTTAACTGGATTCCTAGCAGGTGCATTAACCCTTATTGGTAAATCTGTTATTAATAATGGTGATGTTGATGTTGTTAACTTTATCGTATCACAGATGGCTGAGGAAATTGCTACTTTCCTTGAAAAAGAGTTATTAATTGGTACTTCTGGAAAAGCAACCGGTGCTCTCTCAACCGCTACAACATTAACAACTGCAGCAGCAACAGCTATTACAGCAGATGAGTTAATTGATCTACAGGCTAAGATTAAGCAAGTATACCAAGGTAATGCTTGCTGGATTATGAATCCAACTACATTTACGGCAGTAAAGAAGTTGAAAGATGCAAATAACAGATATCTACTACAGGATGACTATACAAGCGAGTTTCCTTATCGATTACTTGGAAAACCAGTTTATTTGTCTGATAATATGCCTGTGATCTCTGCTGGTGCTAAGTCTGTTTTATACGGAGACTTATCTGGATTATCTGTAAATATGCGCGAAGATGTTCAGATTCAGATTTTGTTGGAGAAATATGCTACTCAGCATGCAGTAGGCGTTGTTTCCTGGTTTGAGTTTGATTCTAAAGTTACTGATAATCAGAAGTTAGCCACATTGGTGCAGAAGGCATCATAGTTAGGAGATTCCTATGAAGATTAAGGCGCTTGAGAGTTTTTCAGGTGCCTTTTCTATGTATAAAGGTGAAATATGTGATTGTGAGAATAAAGAAGTTATCGAAGATCTTTTTCAAGCTGGATACATAGAAAAGGTTAAACCTGAAAAGCAAGAAAGGGATGTGAAATCAGGTGAAAGTAAGCGAAGTTCAAGTAAGCAACATCGTTGAGTATTTAAGGCTTGAAGATGAAGATTATTCGAAACCAGAAATACAGATATTGATTGATGCTGCTAAAGCTTATATCAGATCATATACCGGTCTTGATGATACAAAGATAGATACTCATGAGGATATTACTATTGCATTGTATGTACTATGCCAAGATATGTATGATAATCGATCAATGTACCTAGAAAAAAGCAATTTAAATAGAGTAGTTGAAACCATCCTCGGAATGCATTGTATAAATTTATTGTAGGAGGTTGCTATGGCTAGAATATTTAATCCAGGTGATTATAGACATAAAATAACATTCCTCCAGCGCAGTAATGGTTTTGATGAATATGGCGAGCCAGTCGACGAGTGGAAAGAATATAAAACTACACATGCAAGCAAAGAACCATTACTTGGAAATGAGTTTTTTAGCGCATTATCTAAGGACAGCAATGTTGATGTTAAATTCAACATGCGATATAAGCGTGATATTACCAGTGAAATGCGCATAAGGCATGGGTCAGATGTGTATGAAATTATAGGACCGCCGATTGATGTCAAATCAATGCATAAAGAATTACTATGCTACTGCAGGATGGTGAAATAACAGTGAAATCATTTTTTAAAATCGAAGGAATGAATGCACTACAAAAATCATTAGATAAACTTGGTAAAGTTCCGCAAAAATATGTAACAACTGCAGCAAGAAAAGGTATGAATATTGTACTATCTGGAGCAAAATCAAACGCACCTGTTGATTATGGATTCTTAAAAAAAGGAATGAAACTTAATGGAGAAAGATCAAAGGTAAAAGGTAAAAAGGTATTTAGTGTTGTATTTGATAGTGAATATAACGACATATACCAGAAAGACATAGTTAATCCAATTAATGCTCAAAGTGACACAGCATATTATCCATTTTCACAGGAATACGGCTATTTTTTAAGAGACGGTACTTATATGCCAGGTTTAAAATTTATTCATAATGCACTTAATAATGATGCACAGAAAGTCGAGAAAACAATTGTCGATACCATGAAAAAGAAAATAGATCAAGAAATAGCAAAGGCAGGGTTGAAGTGATGGAGAAGGAATTGAGATATGAAATCTTAAAAGCTATACCAGAATTAAACGATCAAATATACCCTACTAATGCACCAGAAGAAGCTAAGAAACCTTACTTGGTATATGCACGAATATCCACTAAAAAGATTAAAACTCTTGAAGGATATACAGATAAACAAGCACTGAGCTTTATGTTTTCAGTAATGGCAACTAAGTATGGTGACATGGTGAATTTAAGGGATAAAATTGAAAAAGTGCTGTTATCATTACCTCACAAGAAAGTCGGTAGTGATAGCAGTATTTTTATTGAAGATTTAAGTATAAACAATATCGATGAAACTTGGGAAAGTCAGTTAAAGATAAACAGAGGAATTATAGATTTTACAATTTATTATTAGAAAGGTGGAGTTAAAATGGCTAATAGAGCATTAGGAACAACATTAAAAAAGGGAACAGGGCCAACAGCTAAAACAATCGGTGGATTAACATCAATCGGTGGAATTGAAGTGACAGCTGATACAATTGATGTTACTACATTAGCTAGTGCCGGAGGATATCGTGAATTTATCGGGGCTTTTAAGGATGCAGGAGAAGTGCCTATCGAGGGATTTTTCGAGGCAGGTAGTGAGGCAAATCAAATAGATTTCCAAACATCAATTGATGAAGGTGTTGCGGAAGATTATGAAATTACATTCCCAACTACACCAATAGCTAGCTGGAAGTTTAAAGGCGTAGTAACTGGTTTTAAAGTTGGTGATGTTGACGTAGACGGTACTATCGGTTTCGGAGCCACAATAAAAGTTAGTGGAAAACCAACACTATCAATTACAGGAGCGTAAAAATTAGATTGGAAGAGACTAACGTATTAACGTTGGTCTCTTTTTTAAAAAGAAAGGTGATAAATATGAGTTATTATCAAATTGAATTAGACAAAACAAGAAACTTGAAATATGGAATGAGAGCAATTGATAGAGTAGAAAAAAAATTAAAAATAAAAATATCTCAGATGGATTTTAATAACTTAAGCATGGAAGAGACAGCGGTAGTAATATGGGCTGGACTGGTGCATGAGGATAAAAATCTAACACCTGAAAGAATCATGGATCTCGTAGATGAGTATTCAAATATTACAAAAATCGGTGAAGATATCACAAATGCTATTAACGAAGCATTTGGAATTAACGAATCAGTAGTGGTAGAAGAAAAAAACGAGTAGAAGGTAGCGAGAATGAAGAGTTTAGCATAGAAAACTCTTTTATCTTAGCTACCTCTATTAATATAAGCATATCAGAGTTTTGGGAGATTACTCCGTATGAATTAAGTCTAGCTTTAAAAGGATATAAAAAAGCAAAGGAACGAGAAGCAGAAGAATATAAAATAAAGTTTGAAAATCAGCGCGATCTTATGTTTATTCAAGCATACTTAATCAGTCGGTGGGTATGGCAAAAGAAAGTCGATATCGACAAAATTTTGAATACCAAAAAGAGCAATAAAAAAATGACAAATGAAGAAATGCTAGCGCAAGTAAAGGTATTAAATTCATTGTTTGGAGGTGAGGTGGTTATAGATGGGGCAGCAAAAGAGTAACTTTATTGTTCGTGGTGGTGCGGATTTTAGTAATATAAATAAAGGCCTATTAAATACTCAAAAGAAATTTAATACTTTCCAAAGTGGCATAAGTAAAGCAATGAAAGGTGTAGGCATTGCATTATCTACAATTGCGGTTGGAAAGTTCATTAAAGATTCTACAAAAATGGCTATGACAGTAGAATCATCCATGGATAATATTAACCGCAATATGCAAAAATCATCTAGAACATTCCAAATTTGGGTAAATACTCAATCAAAAGGATTAGGAATAGCCAGAAAAGATGCATATCAGTATGGATCTACATTTTCTAATTTGCTAGGTAGCTTCTTGAGTACATCTAAGGAAACTGCAGAGAGTACGCAAGAGCTTATGAAGGCAAGTGCTATTATTGCATCTAAAACTGGTCGTACATACGATGATGTGGCTAACCGTATTCGTAGTGGTATGTTAGGAAGCACCGAGGCAATTGAAGATTTAGGGGTATACACAAATATATCCATGATTGAATCTACTAATGCATTTAAAAAGTTTGCAAACGGTAAATCATGGTCTCAATTAGATTTTAAAGTACAGCAACAAATCCGATTAGCAGCTATTTTAGAGCAAACATATTCACGTTATGGTGATACTCTTGCGGAAACTACACAAACCAAACAAGCACGTTTTCTGGCTAGTCTAAGCAACATTAAACTAAATATTGGTCAAGCATTTTTACCAATTTATAATGTTGTTTTACCTGTACTCACAGCATTTGCAAATAAGCTAGAAGAAATAACGTCAATTTTTTCAGCTATGTCAGAAGCGTTCTTCGGGAAGGCAATTTCGATAGATATTGGTGATGCGGAAACAGGTTCAGATACATACACAGACTTAGGAAATTCTATTGAAACTGCGGGTAAAAAGGCTAAGAAAGCAGTAGCTCCATTTGACGAGCTAAAACAAGTAAATTCTAATACTGGGTCTAACGCTTCTTCAAATGGAAGTAATAATAAACCAAATAACTCTTTTACAGTAAATGCAACTAATAAAAACACTGGCTTTGTGAAATCACTAGAGAAATTAAAGGAAGTCTTAACACCAACGACAAAAGCACTTGGAAGGTTTGGAGATGCACTAAAACCTATAGGTAAATTTGTATTTGATAATATTATTAACTTTTATAATTATGGATTGAAACCGATTGGTAAATGGGTACTAGGGAATGGACTTCCAAGGTTACTTGACGTAGGAACAGGATTATTAAACTCTATAAATTGGAGTAAATTAACTGACGCATTAAAAAACCTATATGGTGCTCTTTCAAAATTTGTAATAGGTGTTGGTAGTGGCTTAATAACCTTCATTGAACTAATGGCCAGTATATTAAAACCAATTATTGCAACTACTGCTGATATGTTAGCAAAAGCTATTAATGGAATTGCAATTGCAATAAAAGCCATACCGGAAGATGTTGCTATAGCTATTGGTGGCGCTATAGGAGGTATTGTTACTGCTTTCTTAGGGTTCCAACTTGCTAGTGGAGTAATTGGAATTATAGGGAATCTTAAAGATGCTTTTAAAGGGCTATTAACATCTATTAGTGCTCATCCATTATTGTGGATTGCTGGTGGAATTGCAGCACTTGCAGGAGCTTCAGAAGCATTAGCTAAAGCAAAGTTTGATAGTTCACAGTTCGGACAATATATTAAGGGACTAAATGAACTACAAGAAAAAGCACGTGGATTTAATAAAGAAGTAGATACTATGCTAGAGAACTACGACAAAACAAAAGAGAAAGTTGAAATAGAATATGGAGCCGTTTCTATATTAGCCAATGAATACTTTAAACTTGCCGATAAAACAAATCTTACGAATAAGGAACAGGCATTGTTAGTATCTTATGCACAGGAGTTAATAAATAAGATTCCTGAACTTTCTGGATTAATAGATAGTCAGACTGGTGCTTATAAAGGAACTAAGGATGAAATCAACAGCTTAATCCAAAAGACAAAGGAGTATTATTTAGTACAGGCTGCGAGAGAGAACCTAATAGAGATCGCAAAGAAACAGTATTTAGCAGACAAATTAATTACAGAACAAACACAAAAAAGAAATGAAGTAGAGCAGAAGTTAAACGATAAGTTAAAAGAACAGGAAGAGTATTATAAAAATAACACATCTAGAACCATGGAAAAAATGAAGGCAGACGCAGGATATGTTTCACGTCTCAGCAGTGATATTTTTACACTTACAAAAGAACTTGGAGAATTTGATGTTACAATAAAAGATACCAAGGAATCTCAAAACTCTTTAAATAAAGAGTGGGAGTATGCAAGTGGTTTTATAGCTAAATATTCATCGACTGGTGAGGCTGATATTAATAAGGTTAAAGCTGCAGTAGAATCAATAGACCTAGCTTTAATAAAAGCCAATATATCCACAAAAGCCAAAGGCATGATTAGTGATTTTAATAAAGAGTTTAATAAGGACACTTCATCTAATGGAGCAATAAGTAGTTGGTTAGGTAAAATATCAGGAGCTGTCTCTAAATTTAAACTTCCTAATATCAAAGTTGGACTAGACGTTGATACAAGTAGTTTAAATAATATTAATGCAAGAAATCAGATAAAGGCAGCACCGTACGCAACCGGTGGTTTCCCATCAACTGGAGAGCTGTTTGTAGCGAACGAAAATGGGCCTGAAATGCTTGGTAAAATGGGTAACAGAAATGTTGTTGCTAATAATATGCAGATAACAGATGGTATTGAACAAGCAGCCTACAATGGGTTTACAAGAGCGTTAAAAGACAGTGGTGGACTAAAGACGAATTTAAGACTTGATACAAATTCTAAAGGACTATTCAAGGTGGTACAGGATGAAAGTATTGATTATTTTAACAGAACTGGTAGTCCTGCATTCGGATAATAAAAATGGAGGGAATTATGCTTAATGGATATTTATTAAAATTGGACGGAAAAATATTTCCTCTCAATTTAATGCAACCAAGTACATACACATGTACTCCAAATCAAATATTAGATGAAGATTCATACACGGATGGAGATGGTGTATTAAGACGTAAAATACTTCCTCACAAAAGAACAAAGATAGAATTTAATACTCCACCGATGCTCGAAAGTAACACTACAGAATTAAGGAATCTTTTAAAAAATAAAGATAAAGTAACTGCAGAATATTTTAACACTGGCACTGGACAATATGCGTCTGGTGCCTTTTACATTCCAGACGTTGAATTCATCATCTGTAAATTATATATTGAAAAAAAAGATATACTTTATGATTCGATAAGAATAGCACTAATTGAATACTAATGGAGGTCAACTATGTTAAATATCAGCGAATATTTAAAGAATATTTATAAAAACGATAACCTCCCTAGTACTGGTGAGTTAGCATATAAAGAATTAATACTTAAATTTTTCGATGGAACAAATACCTTAACAGTAACAAATAATCAGATAGTAAGTGATAGCTTTATGCTGTCAGAAAGTTTATGTTCCACTACAGATTTAACATTCGGAGGTTGCGAAGCATCTCAGCTTAAAGTAACTATTGCAGATGTTGAGACTGATCTAAAAGGAATGACGCTCACAGTCGTTCAGAGGGTTAATAACACCTATGAAATTCCACTCGGTGTATTTGTAATAGAGAGTGCCAAGAAACAAGCTGACAAACGCTTTAAAGACGTTGTAGCATATGACTATTGCAAGAAGTTAGATGTAGATGTTGCTGCCTGGTACAATGCACTAACATGGCCAATGACGATTAAATCTTTCAGACTATCATTATTTAATCATCTTGGTATTGGATATGAAGATCAAACATTGCCCAATGATAATGTAAGTATACAAAAAACTATATCACCTGAAAAGTTAGTTGCTCGTGATGTTGCAAAGAGAATCGGTGAGATTAACGGTTATTTTGGTCATATGTCAAGGGTAGGCAAGTTTAAATACATTGGACTTTCTGCCTTAGGGCTATATCCGAGTGAGACATTATATCCAAGTGAAGATTTATTTCCATCGGAAAACAATGAATTTTTAGGTACTGCAGGATACAAGAATAGTGAGTATGAAGAATACTATGTAAAACCTATTGATAAACTTATTATTCGTCAAGATGATGGTGATGTTGGTGTTTCAATTGGTTCCGGTGGAAATGCTTATATAGTTGAAGATAATTTTATTTGTTATGGTATGAATGCTACTCAGCTTACTAATATTGCAAATGCTATGTTCCTGGTAATTAAAAATAAATATTATCGACCTCATACGACTAACCTAATTGGATTACCGTATATGGAGGTTGGTGATGCAGTCTCAATCGTCACTAATAATGATGCTATTGAGACTTTTATTTTCAATAGAACATTGACAGGAATACAGGCTCTAAGTGACGAATATACGGCAACAGGAAACGAGACAAGGCAAGTAGATAATTCACTAACTTCAAAGGTTACTCAGCTTAAATCACAAACATTGAGAATAAAAAAAGATGTAGATGGGTTGGAAATAGAAGTTAATGGAGCTGATGGATTATCCACTAAGGTGAAACAAAATGCTAATGCAATAACTGCAGAAGCAAAACGCGCTATAGATCAGGAAGTTGAATTAGCTGCTACTCTATCTATCCAGGCAGGACAGATATCACAAAAGGTTAGTAAAGGAAATATTATTGCAGAGATTAATTTAACTCCTGAGCAAGTAAAAATCATTGGTTCCAAGATTGCTCTTGAAGGTTTAGTTACAGCAAATAATGCTTTTAAGATTGGACTAAACGGTGTAGCTTTAGCAACAACATTTTTCGTAGATGAACTAAAGCCAAATAATGGTACGAAAATAGATGCTACATCATTGAATTGTATGGAATTAAAGGTGCAAGGAGAGCAAGTAATGTCTTTCACTGGATTATCAAATGTTTTTTCTGTTATTGGACACAAACATGACAGTGATTATCCAAGTAAGTTACATTGGCATAGGTCAGATACCGATGTAATGGCTATAAGAGATACACCAACAAGTACAGGAAATTATGACGCGATACGTTTTGTAGATGGAGATGGTGGGAATAGAGCAGCAACTACAAACTTTGTGGTTAGTAAAATTAGCGGTACTTCTGATGAAAGATTAAAAGATGATATTCAACCTCTACAGGCCATGATAGATAAATATATGAAGATTGAGCCAATATCGTTTAAGTACAAAGATGGTACAACCGGTAAGATGGGTACTTGTTTTGGCGTTAAAGCACAGCAGGTAAAAGAACTCTTTCCGATGTATAAATACGATGTTGTTACGAAGAATAACAGCGATTTAAATGATAAAGAGAGGGAACTATGTCCTGATGGTATGCATGAGGTTAATTATAATAATCTACATGTTCTTACAATTCCGGTAGTACAGGATCATGAGCTAAGATTACGGATACAGGAAGAAACAATAAATGAGCAGAATGATAAAATAGAGAAACTAGAATCTATGGTTAAAGAGCTGCTGGAGAGGGGGAAGAATGAATAAAGCATATAGTAGAATTAACTGGCAGAATCAGCCTAGCACAACTAGCGCGGTAGGAGCTACAAATCTTAATAAAATGGATAATGCTATTAATACTATAGACGATAGAGTAGTTGGTATGGATACAACAAAGGCAGAAGTTACAGCAATCAATCCTCTTATCAAGTCTGTTTCATATAACTATGCTGACGGTGTATTGACATTTACTCATCAAAACGGAACCACGACCAAAATAGATACTGCAATGGAAAAGATAGTAACGAATTTTAGTTACAATCCTACCACACAAAGCATTGATCTAATCCTTGCCGATGGTTCTAAACAGAGCATAGATATTTCTTCTTTCATTAACAATGTTGATCTCGTTACATCAAATACTATTCAGTTCTCTGTAGATGCCACAGGAAAGACAAAGGCAGAGATTATCAACGGTAGTATTACAGGGGATAAGCTACAAACTAACTACTTAGCAGATTGTCAATTAGCAAAAGAAAAATCAGAAAATAGCGCAAATATGGCTAAAAGGTATGCAGTGGGTGGAGTTGTTAGTGAAGATGTTGCAGATAATGCAAAGTATTATAAAGAGCAAGCAGAATTAGCAAGAGATCAGGCACAAGCAATAGTAGGTGTAGGTATTGCAAATGAAACAACACCAGGTCTTGTTAAAGGTGGTGGAGATGTAGTTATCGAAGCCGATGGAACCGCTAATGTGCCAAATAAGATAGATGTTAATAAGATTGCACATAATGCTGCTACAACTCAACTCGGATTTGTTTTAGGCGCAGAGGTAGGTACAGATTTACAAAATCAAGTTACTAAGTTAAATGAATCTTTAAAGTACTTAGGGTATGCCAGTAATTATCTCCATGCCAATGCAGGAACTGACTTGCTTTCATATGTTCTAGCAAATGCCCCGACTAGAGGAATTTTATATATTAAAACATCAACGATAACAGGAATCCCAACGAATTCTAACATTGATTGGAGTACTGGATTTGCAACTTGTGAAATGAGTGCTGATAAAACCATACAATTAACTATGTTCAATAGATTGACTGGTGAAAAATATACTAATACTTATTGGCAGACAGGATGGAAAGGTTGGGTCAACGAATCTTTGCAACCCCAAAAAATTGACTGGTTAGATACAATTACTAAAACTGGAAAGTACTTTATCGAAGTAAGAGCCGATAATAAGCATCATTTTCCAACTGGGAATCAAGTTTCTGATGCCTATATTGTAGACGCTGTTGTATATACAGATTACGTGGCATTATTTTGCGGTCAAGTTGCTTATAGTAGATTTTTTTATAATACATTAAACATTTCTAATAAACAACTAGGAACTCCTAGAGTGCTAGAATAAATCATTATTTAGCGAACTAAGAAGGGAGATATTATGTGGATTTCAAAAAAGAGATTTAATGAGTTAGAAAAAAAAGTTGATACCATTCTGCAACATCAAAGCACAGGTAATCAACAAACACCGCTGTCTAGTATGACATGTGCGATTAAAGAAGCAGTTGTAAGTGGTCTTGATAAAAATAGAAGCGCAGAAATAAAAGTCAAACTGGATGGAAATGCAATATACGAATCAATTGTTTCAGCGAGAGGTAAAACATCTACTATGAAAATCGATGAACAAGGAATTATAATTCGGACATTCTAATCATGAAGGGAGAAAAAATGGAACAAATTAAACTAAAAGACGGTACCTTAATAGAAATTATAGGTGCTACAAGTAACTCATTTGCTATTAATGTTACCACATCACAGGATTTCAAGGATACCTATGATAAGTTAACAACAAGCAATTTAGAGGAATATAGCATTGTTAACGAGGAAGGAGAAGCACTTGCATTTTTCAGAGATAAAGAAGTTAAATCTGCAAGGCTAGATGGTGACATAGCTACATTTGATCTTAAAGATGTAGACACGACAACGAAGCGAATCCGTGCACTTGAAGAAACTGTAGACACTTTAGTTATGGAAACATTGGGGGTGTAGACTATGTATGAAACATTAAAAAGAATTTATATCAACACCAGAAACCTTGAAGTATTAATCAAGGCAGAAGAAAAAGGCTGGATCACAGAGGAACAGAAACAACAGATTATTGATGATGTAACAAAATAATATTGGTAGCATACATACGGGCGCTTATGGCGCTCTTTTTGTATGCAGAAAGGACTATATGAATGAAGCTTTAATAGTGGCGTTACTTTCATTGGTTGGGACTGCTTTTGGAAGTGTTGCTGGTATTATGACGGCAAACAAGCTGACGAATTACAGAATAGAGCAACTAGAAAAGAAAGTTGAGAAACATAACAATGTCGTTGAAAGGGTGTTTAGATTAGAAGAGAAAGATGCTGTACATGATGAACAATTAAAGGTTGTAAATCATCGTATAGCAGATATAGAGAAGGTGTGTTAATGAAGAAAAAGAAAAAGGCTAAGTATTCTAAGTTTATAGTTTTTATCGTTATAGTCTTAAATGCATTATTTGCATACAAGACACTAAGTGTGTTTGAAGTAACAGGGAATGAGCCTACTACTTTAATTGCTGCATGGTTCGCATTTACAACAGGTGAATTATGGATACTTGCCGGTATTAAGAAATCTAAAACAAAAACGGAGGTAAAGGAAGATGAAATTTGAAATATTTTTAATGTTGTTACTCGTGGTATCCGTGTTAACCAGTCTTTTCGTGGAAGGAATTAAGAAACTTTTAGATGAAAGAGGAAAGACGTACTATTCCAACATGCTAGCCGGAATTACATCAATAGTGTTATCGGTATTCGTTGGTTTTGCTTATGTCATTTTGGTTCAAGTAGCTCTCAACATTCAGATGGCGGTATACTTAATCGCGCTGATTTTATTGAGTTGGTTATGCAGCATGGTGGGATATGACAAGGTATTACAGGCAATAACACAAATTAGGGGAGGCGAAAAAATTGAGTAATTACAAGAAGTTAATGACGGATCAGCAGCTAAAGGAAAAAGTCCTAGATATTGCTACCAATTTTAAGACATGCTACCTTTATGGTGGTACTGGCCAGCTAGTAACAAATGCGATTATCGACCAAAAGTCTAAACAACTCCCTTCTTGGTACACGTCATCACGTATTACAGTACTTAAAAAGTTAGTAGGCAATGGTTATTATGGCTTTGATTGTGTTAACCTAATTAAAGCTATTCTATGGGGTTGGGAAGATGGCAAGATGGGTAAGTATGCATCTAATACGGTACCAGACACTAACGCAAACGGGTTTATAAATTTATGTGAAGATGTAAGCACAGATATGACAAATATCAAACCTATGGAGTTAATCTGGTTCAGTGGACACGTTGGTCTTTATCTTGGAAATGGCGAGTGTGTTGAATGTGCCCCATCATTAAACAAAGTAGCTATCACTAAACTTACTTATCAGAATAAGTGGTGTAAGCATGGTAAGCTTCCATGGATTACGTATACTGAAGATGTTAAGCGGAAACTTGAGCTAACCACTCCATATATGCGCGGAGATGATGTTAAAAAGCTTCAGAAATTAATGGGAGTTACACCAGATGGAATTTATGGACCTGCAACAGATAAGAAAGTAAAAGAAATACTATCCGCCATAGGAATGTAAAAAATAGCCCCTCGTTATTCTGAGGGGCTAGTAGTTGTAATAAACTTAAAGTTTATAAAAAAGAAATATCGTCATTAAAATATTCAGTAATGTTATAACAGTAAAAAAAACTACACATGATTTTATTGTTTTCAAGTGCTTAACTTCTCTTGCTTTAATAAATATGTTTAACTCACTTATGTCAGGAATGGCTTCATAGACGGTCCAACTGTCAGCCCCTATCTTTTCACATACTCTCTCTGGATCAATACTATCCTTAGAATCAGTTTTTACAACTTCAATATCTATAAGTTGTGCATCATAAAGTTCCTGATAAGTCTTCTTGTTCATATTTCCTCCTCGAATTCCCATAACATAGTATAATATTACCATTAGAGACAATATTAATCAATACAAAAAGCATGTTGCTTTCCAATACTGTTAGAGTATATAATTAAGAAGAAATATTTCATATATAAATTTGTTTGTGAAAATCAATGAAACAATATTGAACTAAGTGTAGTCAAAATGTAGTCAAACAAAACAAAAACACAGTAAAATAGCATATTGTAGGTATATAAAGTAATGACTCGAAATCAGGTTGCCTGCAAGGACACGTTGCTTATAGAGACTAAATAATAAAAAAATACTCAACTTTCCCATTTTAAAAAGCTAGCTAATGCTTGAAATAATCAGGACCACCCGTTTAACAGGTAGTCGTGATTTTTTTATATAATGAGATTATTTAGTGAAACAAATATAATTGACATAGTGATATAATATATAAAATTAGAGTAACGATAGGAGTTATAATTCGACAAAATTTAGTAACTGGAGGATAAAGCATGAAAGAAATTGAAATGAAGATGAGTGAGATATGCGATTTAATTGGGATTTCTCCTCAGGGAGTTCGCTTGTATGAAAAGTATAATGCAATCGAATCGTTTAAGTGGCATGGCAATGGATATCGATATTATTATTTTGAAAATCTTGGACCGGCGATAGGATTAAGAAGCTATCGTAACCTAGATATACCTATTAAAGAAGCAGCAAAGTTATGTAATGGAACTATTCCTGGTAAAATAAAGGAAACACTTTTAAAAAGAGAAAAGGAAATATTATATGAAATAAAAATGAAAGAAGCTCATTTAAAATGTATTAAGGATATGTCACTTTTAATAGATGATGTATTAAATAAATATAATAAATTCTCTTGTTGCGAAAGACCTGCAATGTACTATTTGAAATGTGAAGAAAATAACGAAATATTAAAGGGTAAAGAGGATAGAAAGTTAATAAGATCCTGGAGTGATAAGTTTCCATTCGTTAAATTTTGCCCGATAATAGAGTACAAAAATTTAACAAACAATGTAATAGCAAAAGTTGGATTATGTGTTAAAGAAGAGTTTGCAGAGTTTGTACCTAGATTAGATAATCTGAGAGTGAAATATTATAATACTAGAAAATGCATTGGGGGAGTTGTTAGGGTAACACAAGATACTGAAGATTATTATAGCGTAGTGGAACCAGGATTAAATTATTTAAAGGAAAATAATTTAGAATTAGATGGCGATATATTATCGATATTAATAGCACCCACTATATTAACTAGTGAACCAGAAGAAATTATAGCTGATTATCATTATATTTGGATGCCTTTCAAATAAAATCTAGATATTGATAAAAAAATGACGAAGTATGTTGACCCCAAACTAGGTGTGGGGAATATAATGAAAATAATGGCATAATCTTTACATAATATTTAAGAAAAAGAAAAGGAGTCGAAAAATGAAAAAGATAAAAAAGATATTAGCTATTATTATGTGTACATGCTTATTATTTTCTATGGTTGGATGTAGTAAAACTGAAAATAATGTAGGACTTGGTTATACTGCTGGAACTTATACAGGTGTAAGTAAAAACGGTAAGAATGGTCCTGTTAAAGTAGAAGTTAAGTTCAGTAAAGATAAAATTGATTCTGTTAAAGTAACAGAACACAAAGAAACAAAAGGACTTACAGATAGTGCCATTGAAAGAATCCCTAGTGAGGTGGTAGAATATCAATCATTAAATATCGATGCAATTTCAGGTGCAACAATTACATGTGATGCTATTCTTGAAGCTGTTGCTGATTGTGTTAAGCAAGCAAATGGTGATGTTGAAGCTTTAAAGGCAAAGAAAGTAGATAAAAATGTTTCAAACGAAGTAGTTGAAAAGAGAGCTGACGTAGTTATCATTGGCGGTGGTGCTACAGGAATGAGTGCAGCAATTTCATCAGCACAGAGTGGAGCAGAGTCAGTTATAGTATTAGAAAAAGCATCATCTATAGGAGGAAATGCCATTGTAAGTGGTGGTTACTTTGAATATATAAGTGCCCCAGATGAGTTACGTCCAGAAAATACTGAAGGATATACACAAGTTATTGAGAACATATTAGCTATAGAGCCAGTTGATGAAGTTCATGCTGATATGCAAAAAGAATTAAAGAAACAATATGATGAATATTTAGCAAGTGGCTCAACAAAGGTATTTGATTCTACATATCTTGCTGCATTAGATTACTTACAATTAGAATCCTATTCTACACCTGAAAGTATGTTTGGATTTGCTACATTACTAGATGATACAGCTAATTGGTTAACAGAAATGGGAATGACTTGGAAGCCGTTAACAGGTATAGTTGGTTATACATGGCCAAGATGGTCTTCTCCATTAGAAGGATATGAAGGTCATGGATACTTTGATCTTTTCAATAAAACAATTGAAAAGAATAATTATCCAGTAGAAATTATGACTGAAACTCCAGGTAAAGAGTTAATCGTTGAAGATGGAAAGGTTGTTGGAGTTGTAGCAAAAGATAGTAAGGGTACTGAATACCGTATTAGAGCAAATAAAGGTGTTGTTATAGCTACAGGTGGATTCTCTGCAAATATGGAAATGGTAAAGAAATATAATACAATGTGGGAAAGTATAGAAGATGTTACTGCAACAACAAATGTAGGAACTATGACTGGTGACGGTATTGTTATGGCTGAAAAAGTTGGAGCTCAACTTGCACTTATGGATGACATAATGCTATTCCCTATGGCGGATCCATTTACAAGTACAACAGAGAATATTGTTGGAGATGATGGAGATGCATTATTCGTAAACAAAGAAGGAAAAAGATTTGTTAACGAGACACTGGATAGATATACATTATCAGCTGCTGTTTTAGAACAACCAGATAAGATGCACTACCTAATTAGTGATAATACAAATTCTTTAATTAAAGATGGACATACTTTTAATGGATATGATGTAGAAGAGATGATTGAAAGTAAACAATTATTCCGTGCTGATACATTAGAAGATTTAGCGAAACAAATAGGTATTGATCCAGAAGTATTTGTGGCTACTATTACTAAGTATAATGAGTCTGCAAAGAACTTTAAGGATGAAGAATTCGGAAGAATTTCTTTCTCTAAGAACAGTACAATTGATGAAGCTCCTTACTATGCATTACCAAGAGTTGTAGCAAGACATATTACTGGTGGTGGATTAGTAAGAGACGATCAATATCGTGTACTTAACGAAAAGAATGAACCTATCGAAGGGTTATATGCAGGTGGAGAAGTGACTGCAGGTATGTCAGGTATTTCATCATTTGGAGATGGTATGTATATAGGAAAAATTTTATTCGATAAATAAATACGATAGATTTATAAGTATTAAAGAATCTTCATTTATTAACGGCTAATCCCCTTAAATTGAGATATCTTGGGACTGAGTTTTGTATTGAACAGGACTCAGTCCTTTTAAATTTCTCTTAACACGTATGTTATCAACATTGTAATGATAGTCAAATATAGAACACTCCCGATATTGACGAATTATCATAACAATAGAAAAATTGGTTGAAAATACAAGTAGTCTGGTATATTATGGATAAGTGAACACTTAATAAATCAAATAAAATATAAGAGGCGCAAATTATGTTAGCTAAATTAAATCATTTAGTAAAAGTTAAAAAACATCACAAACCAATCTGTCTTCTAATCACTCTCACATTGTTACTGGGACTATTCCCTCTTTCCCTTCAATCAGTAAATGCAGCAACTAAATTTGTTGGAATAGAAATCGAACAAAAAATAGTAGTAGCAAAAGTTGGAGACAAGGTCGAGCTAAAGCCTATGGGGTATTATTATCTAAATTTATTTGGGGATGATATCGATACACCGTGCTACGAAGATGTAAGTAATGTCAAATGGAAATCCAGTAATACCAAGATTGCTACCGTTAGTAAAAAAGGGATATTAACAGCCAAAGCACCGGGTAAATGCATTATTACTGCAACCTGGGGAAAGAAAAAGGCACAATGCAAGGTTCGCATTTATACGGAAAAAGAGTTATACGATAAGGTTTTAGATGCTGATATCGCCCATGAAGATGTTTTTATGGCGTTAACCACCAATTATTATAAAAACTATGATTTACTATATGATACTGAGATGTTTGAAGAAGTTTCCGAAAAGAAAGTCCAAGCAGCAAGGAAAGCGAAAGAAATCATTGATACTGTAGTAACTAAGGATATGTCCGATTACGAAAAAATGATGGCAATTGCTGAGTGGATTATTGAGAACATTCAAGTAATTGATAATTATAAAAGCAAATTTACAAAAGCGAATTTAAGAACCTATGAAAAAGGCTACTATTATCTGGATCCACTGTTATCTGGAAAATCAAATGAAATGGGCATTGGCTTGTTATTTGAACTTCTCTTAAATGTCTGTGGTATAAGATGTGAACTTGTACATGATGCCGGAAGCTTTCATACAGATCAAGGAGAAGAAATCTATCTTACTTTTAGCAACGCAGTCGAATTAGACGGAGCCTACTATTATTTTAATATTATGCAATTAGCCAGCGATATGAAAGAACTTCGTGAAGAAGGTAATAAAGATTACTCCTTTTACGAATTCATTGTCTCTGAGAATGAAGCAGTAAATCAGTTTGTACATATTACTACCTGCATGGAAAAAGAAGATTGGATAAAATATGGCACTAACCCAAGACCTACAAATTTTGATAGTCAAAGAAACCATAATGTAATACTAGGTTATAATCTTAATAAAATCTCTGTGTACAGCTATTATTTTTATGATTTTTATAATGAAGCATTTCGTTTTGTAACGAAGAAGGAAGATATAGCAAATCAAAATATTAGCTATAAACCATGTATCCCTGTGCTACCGTTTTATCCTGATTCTACCGCTACCAAGTACAAAGAAATTTTCAATATTGAAGCCGCTTTCAATAGTAAAATAGTACAAATTGCAAATTCTGCAGACACACTCTATCAGACGAAGTTAGAGGGTGATCCTATTAACTCATTAGACATTTCTGCTTTAGTTTCAGATATCGCTGCTATTGAAACAGAATTTGCAAGTTTACAAAGCACTTTTGCAAATAAAAACTTGATTAATTTCATGAAGTATAAAATTGCTGAAACGAAAGCTACGATAACGAAATTACAATCATAATATTACAAAGGAAGAGTTGAGGTAGGTAAAATGAAAATGAAAAAAATTATCATATGTTTACTTATAGTTATATTTGCTGTCTGTAATGTACCAGTTTCCAAAGCAGAAGCAGGTTCTAAAGTAAATAGTAAAAGCATAACAGTAGATTCTTATGATGAATATTGGAAACAATTTTATTCCCTAATTGGAAAAGGATATAATGAAATTACACTTACTATTAAGGGTAATGATTCACTAAAAATAAAAAAATTGCTAGATGAAAATAAGGAATCGCCATTTACTCCTAGCAGCAGCTATGCAAAGAAATACATGGACAAATCAAATTGGAAGATACCTTATCTGATTGACTTATTCCACTATAAGGTTTTCCATAAGTTTGATCCCAACGAGCAGGATTATATTGAAGAGAATATCTACTCTGAGGATGAGATCAAATTTGCTGATGGTTATTACTCAATCACTAATTTAAGTAAGGAGATGTACACCAAATGGAACGACCAATATTATCTGGATTATAATTACGAATATTTGTGGGATCCTGAGTTTTACAGCTCTGAAGAAAGCAGATACATGTGGAGTGAAGAAAAGAAAGAATTATGTGTTACAGTAGAATTACGTGGTAAAGGTAGCTTTGAACATTATACAGGTGATCACGATAATATGCTGAAAACCTTTAGTGAAGTAAAAAAACTGATAAAATCATGGAAAATGGATAACATGACGGACTATCAGAGAATTAGCAAAATCAATAAGTATATCTGTGATCATGTAACCTATAAATCCTTTCCTGATCAAAACCCAGGTAGCGGAGCAAATGCATTTCTATATGGTGAAGCCGTATGTAATGGATATGCTGAATTAATTGACATTTTTCTAAAAACCATGGGTTATGAAACGGTACTTGTTACTGCATATGCGGAAGATTTCGATTTTACTAACGATGGCCACGCTTGGAACATTATTAAAATAAATAAAAAATGGTATGCAGTTGATACCACCTGGAATGATAGTCAAAAAGATTCTACGAAATATTTATTAGTGTCACAAAAAGAAATGAAAGATCACAATGGATGGGCATTAGGCAACTATAAAGATTATACTCTCAGTAAAACGAGATTATCAAATAACAGTAAATCAAAGCTAAAATTGACGTATTAGATTACTAGAGAGCAAGTCACCATATGACCACAACAATTTAAATTTTAAAATAAGTCCATAGTCTATGGGCTTATTTTAATGTTTAAACCATTATATGAAATTATAAATAAATGCAATGGGTATAGTAAAAGCAATGTATTTTACCCATGATATTACATATATGTATTTTCGAATGAAATAATAAAAATAAAATTAGGATTAAATATCTTGTAATAAACTAATATCATGTGTATAATTATGGTAAATATTTACATGGAGGAAAATGAAAATAGTTAAAAATTACAAGAGAGCATGTTTTTTATTAGTATTTATATTATTAGTATTAGCATCATTATTTGCTCCTATTATGGTTTATACTCAAGCTTCTTCGATTAAAATAAACAAAAACACCATTAATTTAGATATTGGAGAAACATTCCAGTTAAAAATAACTGGCACTAAATCAAAGGCTAAGTGGTCTACAAATAATAAGTCAATTGTTACAGTTAGTTCAGATGGGGTGGTAACTGGAATTAAAAATGGTTTTGCAGAAATTACAGCAGAGATAAATAATAAAAAATTGAAGTGTTTAGTTACGGTTCATAAACCTCAACTTGAACGTAATTCTATTATACTGGGGTTAGATGGTGAATTCAGCTTAAAAATTTGCTATTTACCAATAAAATACAAGGACTCTAAAATAACATGGAAATCAGCTAACACAAATATAGCTACAGTCGATGAAAATGGTGTGGTAACAGGTAAATCTTTTGGTAATACTAAAATTAATGTTTCTTTTGAAAATTATTCATTTAGCTGTATTGTCCATGTTGATCCTTCGAAAAAAAATATAATGGATGCCGTTGATAATTTTGGTTATGAATATGGTGAGTATGAAAATGTAATTTCCTGTATCTTAACCAATAATAGCAGAATTGACTTATATTTTGAATATAAGTTAGCATTCTATGATGAAAATGACAAAATTGTATCAGTTAGCAATAAATTTCAAACTAATTTATTCGGAAACGATAGCAAGGTTTTGACATTTGAAAAAACAAATAAGTCTTATAAGAGTTATAAAATTATTATTGAAAGTATATTTTTTAATTACAATGGATTAAAATCAAAATTAACTGAAAAAAATAGTGTTGATGTAGCGGTAGAAAAAACACCTTACTCGTATGTATATTATAATGATATGAAGAGAATCGATGATAGTATTGAACTATTTAATTTACATGTAAATAACAATTCAAATGATAGACTATGCGTAGAGGCTTATGTAGTTTATTATAAAGATAAAAAAATTGTTGCTATCGATAATTTCTGGAATCAAACTAATATAGATGTTGGTTCTTCCATTTTAGAAAATCCCAAATCATTATTTTTAAATTTTGAAAAAATAAGTATACCAGAGTACGATGATTATAAAGTTGTCTATAATGCAAGATCCTATTAAAAATAACAATGTAATGTTGTATTTAATATACTAGGGGTATTTTTTATTTATGTTGCATTGATTTGGTATCAAAGAAATCAGAAATGATTTGCAAGATTCGAGTTTTGATGTCAATAATAACTTAAATGGTGTTGAAAAAGAGTTGCTAATAGGATAGGAAAACTATCAATTTAGCAACTTTTTCTCAATATCTAAACAATCTTGAGTAAGCACAAGAGTAGTACTTAGGAGTCCTCTTGATTAGAGTCCACCGCAAACTGCTTTTTATAGGCTAAACGGCTAAACTCTTCTTCAGCATCTTCAATTAAAATTCCAGAAAAATGGATTCCTTTTTTTGTTTTCGTATCAAAGGTACTTCGTCCAAGTCCCTTTTTAATAATCTTATGGAGATAATGGATTGCTTGTGGTTTAAAGCCAAGTAACCTTGCACCAACTACATCGGTACTTACAGGATCCGTACCACATAAAACCATTCCAGTATGAATGGCAGTTCCTTTGTGTGGACCAGTACCAATCATAGCAGGACTTGCGCTTACTATGGAAACATCAATTGTGAATTTCTCAAACATAGCAGCGATAAAATCATGCAAATCATCATGAATTCCAAGCTCCTTTTTGGGATAACCTTGTTCGTCCCCAGCAGGCCAACCCATAGTAATATTCTTAATCGCAGCAGAAATGGTGGCTTCTTCATGAATTTTAAGCTGGGTAAAGGAGATAAGGAAGGTCATTTCATTATAAAGCTGATTTAAGCATAGTCTTGAGGGACAAGGATGATTGATATCAATACTAATAAATGGACCTTGGTTTAGATTTATGAATTCTACTTTTTCTTCCTTGATAATACTTGCAAATCCTACTTGTTCCATCAGACTAATTACATCCTCATCACCAGGACCAGTTGCAACGACAATTCTTTTAGGGTTACAACTTTTTACTAGTCGTATAATGGTCCGTAAACTTTCAGGTCCTACAACTCTGCCACTGCAAGGACTGGCTGGGGAGACCCAGTTAGGTGTTATCACTACCACATCTTCAGGTGATATCATGGTAGAAAACTGAATAAGTTGAAGTCCTTCTTCTATGGCAAGCGACTCATTTTCATTTTTTGTTATTGCGACTATTGGTTTTATTGTTCTTCGAACACGCATTTAGAAAGCTCCTTTCATTAGATGACTGAATTATATAAAGTATTAGCAGATTAATGGGGTGACATTCGATTTAAAATAAAAGAATTTACTTTTGAAAAAAAGAAATATCCCCACGAAGGAGAGGGGATATTTGCATGTTATACTTTATCAGATTTCTATATCGCAATTGTAGTAGCCATGAGTGAATCAGAATGTAACACTAAATTATAAAAACAGATAATTGATTGTCCAATTCACGTGCAATGTCTTTAAGCGCCTGAGAGGAACGAGCTAAGTTATTTACTGTAATGTCTAGTTCCTGTGCTGAGCTTGAAGTTTGCTGAGTTACAGCTGCATTTTCGTGTGATATCGAGGCAAGTAAACGAATGACATTGGCGATAGTATTCTTTGAATCATTTAAATCATCGACTTTTGTACGAATATTCTTAACGTTATCTGAGGAAATATTGATACCTTCGGTAATCGATGCAAAGTTTTGTTCTGTTTGATGAAGATAGGATTGTTGAGTATCAATACTGGATTTTACCTCTTTCATAACTTCAACTGTTGTATTAGATTCATGAAGAAGCTTCTTTATAATTAATTCAATTTCGTTAGCGGAAGCTCTAGATTGGTCTGCTAGCTTTCTGATTTCTTCAGCAACCACACTAAATCCACGGCCATAGTCGCCTGCCCTAGCAGCTTCGATGCTTGCATTTAAGGATAACAAATCAGTTTCTTCTGCAATAGCTTGAATAAGACCAACTGCTTTTTGAATCTCTTGTGCAGCTTGATTCGTAATATCAGTTTGCTTTGATATTTTGTCAACGGAGCTCATCGTCTGGTCATTGGATTCACTTAGTTGATGAAGAATCTGAGTGGATTGTTTTTCTGCTTTTGACATTGTTAGTGCTGTTTTAGTAAGAGCATCAACTGCTTCTGTAATAGAATTCATCTGAGTATCAATCATGGAAATATTATCTGAAGCAGTTTGTGTTTGTTTTGCTTGTGTCATTGCCTGTTTCGTGATTTCATCCATTGCATTAGATACTTCATTTACTGTTGTATCTGTGGAAGCAGAAGCAGCAGATAGAGTATCTGAGGAGATGATTAATTCTTCAGTGGATGCTTTTATCTTACTTACGATATGTAGTAATTGCTGCTGTAAGGATGCAGAGTTTTGCAAGATATGCCCAATTTCATCTCGTCGATTCAAATATTTTCTTGGCAAGAAAGTAGCTAAGTTACCTTCAGAGACCTTGGATAAAAAGTTGTTTGCTTCTATCATGGCTTTACTGAGTCTACGAGAAATAAGAACAGTAAGTATAGCGGAAAGTACAATAAATATAATAGAAATAATTAAAATACGTAAAATCTGCGAGTCAATCGATGTTTGAACGGAACTATATTCTTTTCCAGCGAAAACCATTCCAACGATTTTACCATCAGGATCACGAAGTGGTTGATAATATGCGTAATAGCGTTGTCCTTCAATGACGAGGGAATCACTATAATAGATGTTTCCCTCCATCTCAACATACTGTCTTACCTTTGGGTCTGGAGAGGAGGCAACGGCACGTCCACCATCTTGTTCTCGTTTAATGGTCGTAATAATTCTCATACCATTAAAATATAAGGTACAATCAAAGCCAGAACTTGCTTTGATAGAATCTACGAGTCGATGGTCACCGGAGATATGTTGCTTTCCTTTATTAATGCCACCAGAGACGTTCGTAGTATAATCACCTGGATACAAATTAGTATAGGTTTCAACTAAGGAAGCAGATACATACTTGAGTGAATTCTCAATTTCACTCTTAATGCTTTCTTTTAGTATTTTAGTACTGCTTACAGTTAGAACAATATCCAAGACTAATAAAGGAAGTAGACCTAAAGCAAGTAATTTCATAATAATACTAGTATTCTTTTTCTTATTAAATTTTTTACTTTTTTTCATAATTCAACCTTTCTGCCATGGATGTTTCGTATAAATAACATGACGTAAAATGACATTAAACACAACAATATTATACTGTATTTGTTTATAAAAGGAAAGATGTGTTAGTAAAATTATGCAACATACATAATAATATGATATAAATTTGGTCAAATAGTATAAATAATTAAGAAACTCTTAGAAAGAAGTTAGGAAAACGTTATAGTTTCGATTATTACATCAATAGAGCTTATTTCTCAAAAATGGAATCAACTATTCGGCATATACAACTAATAAAATAACAGTTAGGGCTTTTTAACTAGTTGAAGGTCATCAAATGTTAATATGTAGATGATGCAGATATGGTTGTAGAAGTCAGAAAAAGAAATGGTTAAATTGTTGAAGGAATGACGTATTATGATATTGAATTCTTGGAGTTTATTAATGCTCATCGCTACAATATTGAAACTACTAGATTCTATTATGGATATGAAACTGTAATTATTGAAGCTGCATTAGTAGATCAGAATGGTAGATATTGTGAAGAAGATTGTATTATTAATTTCTGCTAGTGAGATTTTGTATCATTGGGAAAGATTTAGAGGAATAACTTATAGATTTATTGTAGGACTTCAACCGTGTAATATATTATTCCTACCACTCTATCAAGCTATGTATTGTAATATTATGTAATTTATGCTACGATACATAAAAATAGTTGGAGGTTTGTTATGTTTGATAATATTCAGAAAACAATAAAATCACTTGCTAAATTAATATTTTGGCTATCATTTATAATCGGTATATTATGGGGAATCTATATTATTGATTTTAATGCTAAACTAAATTATCGTCATAACTTTTATGATTTGAGGGTGAAATTAAGTTTATTATCACCTGTGATGTTATTTTTTGTTGGGGCTGTTTCATCCTTCCTGATCTATGGATTTAGAGAGATTATGAAGTTCTAAAAAATATTGATAATAAATTAAACGGCAATATAGATACAAACAATAGTGAATCTACAGCTAATACAACGGAATATAATATCTAAAGTGTAGGATGTCACTTGAACCGTTTTAGTCAATGGAAATACTACTCGCCTTAATATAGTTGGTGAGTGGTTGTACTTTTAGGGATATACTGGTGGATGGGAACTTCAGGGATGTTGTCCAAAGATATAAAAAAGATTAGTCTAAGTACTTTAAATATGTAGAATATTGATAAGTAAAAAGTACGTGTTTGCATATAAAAAGCCAAACGGTAGCTTCGATGTTACTTAAAAAGTACCGTTTGGATTTCTTCTACTATTACAGCACAACAAATTATCTGGTAGTGTAAATTATTCTGTGTCAATGGTGGTAAATGGTTCCTTCTAGTCAAGAATTAAGTATAATAATTCTTGATTGGAGGAATTTTTTTATTTAGATTAATGTATTTTAATTATGCATTCCTTGCTGAATCAAACGCACATTGCCCTATGTGGCAATAACCACTTGGATTCTTATCTAGATATTTCTGATGATACTCTTCGGCATCAAAGAATTGAAGTAATGGCTTTACTTCAATTGCAATAGGTTTATCATACTTTTTTACTAATTCTTTTAATGATGATTTGATAATCTCTAAATCAGCTTCATCGATATAATAAATTCCAGTACGATATTGAATACCTTTGTCTCCACCTTGCTTGTTGATGGAAGTTGGATCGATAACATCATAGTATAAATTTAAAAGCTTTTCAAGAGGAAGGATGGAGTCATCATACTGTATTTCAACAGTTTCTGCATGACCAGTGTTGTTGTGGCAAACTTCTTCGTAGGTTGGATTTGAGGTGGTTCCATTTGCATATCCAACTTTGGTACTCAAAACTCCACGTATTAAAGAAAAATATTTTTCTCCACCCCAAAAACATCCGGCAGCAATATAAATTGTTTTATTCATATAGACCTCTTTCTTCAATTGCTTGATTATAAGTTAATTTAAAAAAGTTATTATTTTTCTTGTACTATACTATTCTTCCGGAATGCAGTCAAGGCTGTTTTAATTTGCCGAAACTATTGTCCACTAACTTACATAAAGCAAATTTGTAAAATATATTACCTGATACAACTTGTGATGGTATTGGATATTCATTATTACCAGACTATACCAGCCTTTAGAGACTATGAAACAGTAATTGTAAAAAATTACTATGAATGATACAATTAGTAAATAAGAAAAATTTGTGGAATACATTAATAGAGAAATTAAAATGAAATACGAATAACATATGAAGAATTAAAAATAGAGGGATTAAAAATAAATAGTGTTGATGCCAGATGCTAGTGAGTAATGTGAACTTGCTTCTTTAGACGGAATTAAAAAAGCTATAGAAATCTTATAAAATCATCTCTTCACATATAATATAACGGTTGCAACCGACAGTTGACAAAAAAACAACTTTAAATGGTGGCTTTGCAACCACAAATTTTGCTATCATAACACCATCAAATGAAAGGAGTGTCAGTTATGAATATAGCAGATAGAATACAAAATTTAAGAAAAATAAAAGGAATTTCACAGGAAGAGCTTGCTGATAAGGTAGGAGTATCTCGACAGGCAGTATCTAAATGGGAGAGTGAACAAAGTTTTAAGAACTTTAAGTGAAAGAAAATACTTGGACTTATTGAATCGATTAGTTAAAAGAATTGGTAACATAAATAACTTGATCCCAATCAGAATTATTAGTTATGATATTGGCGCTTTATTCTTAAGCATTTGTTTTCAAAATAACTTGCCACTTGATTTGGAAATAGGAGATACATTGGAGATATTCTATTCTAAATTGATTGAGCAGACACCTTATAGAAAGTTAGATATTACTATTGAACCTGATGTAATGAACTTTTACAATGACAATATTAAAATGCTTAGAAGCAAAATGGATAATATTATTGTCAATTGTAGTGAAGTTATTAAGGGGAATTTTGAAGTGCTTGGGTTTAATGTTTATTCAGCTAGATTCTTAGATGGATACATTTACTCAGAATCTTTTCTTATGTACAAAGACAGCCAACAAATTACACTGTACGGAAATTATCTGTTTAAGTTAGAAAACAACAGAGTAACTGAAATTTATAAAGAAGAATGATTTATGAAGTTCACGATATGAACGATGAATATGTGAAATGAACTATATTCTAAATGAGAAGGGACAAAAGTATGAGTATTGCGTTTTGAATTTCCTCCGTAATTTGCATTGAATTTTCTGTATCAATATGTTTATTTGAACTATCCATTAAATAAAATTAATGTCATTATAATAACAAGTGTATTCAACTTTTTGGAGGTAACTAGGGAAACGATTATCAAGAGTTACCAGAACGATTGGAGGAGATAAACTGGTTATGTATAGAATTCATCGGCATTACCATTATTTATCTTAACAGGATGTAGCAGGGTGGGTAAAATGAGAAAAATAAGTATTTTTATCAAACATTATATTAGTTATATTTGCACTGGATTATCGTGGGGATTAATGTTATTGATATTCTGGTATTATGAGTACAAAGTATATGGTGGCAACTTGAAAACAGGTTTTACTTATGCATTAATATGTCCGCCTATATATGCTTTATCTTATTTTTTAAATAAAGAAGATAGAAAAGAACGATTAGAACAGAAATCCAAATCAAAATTGAAGATAAGCAATATAATTAATGATATCATTTTGGTATGTCTTGGGCTATTTTTTCTGTGGGTAATAGTATTCAGAAATCCTTATTTAATAAACATATATCTTTGTTTATCAGTGATATTATTTTATATAATTATAACATATATTTTACCACGAAAAGAATGTGAGAAAAAAAACAGGATAGAAGATTCTAGATGGTTAGTTTCTATTATATTTGGTATTCTAACCGTAGACGTCTTGCTCTTCTGTATAATTGCAAATCCAATCACAGTGAAGGAGGGGCGACAGCTTGTAGGAGACACCGGTTATGAGAATGTTCAGTTTATTGACAATATAAAAGATCCTATAATTCTTGAGTCTATATTTGCAGATTGTGATTTATTACTTTCAAAAAATGAAGATGCTTTAAATTTTTATCTTTACAGAGGAACTAAGTATGGTGAAAGCTATGGTATTGTTGTGAGTCTTGTCGGTCGTCGTATTGTTGCTGAATCTAAGGATGAAAACAATAATTCTCTATTGTATTTTTATGAAATTCACCGTAATGATTAATTTTACAATAAATAATAAGAACAAAATAATCTATGATATATTGAAATTTCCAAAGCTAATCAAATAAGATAGAGGAAAGTATAGAATTTTAATTATGTAGTTCGTGATAAGAAAATATAAAGTATATACGCTGATTTAACTAAAATTATTTCTCAATGACAAACTCAACAGGAGTAATGATATGTATGTTAAATTAATCCAACCTAAAATGGAAAAGAGGCCAATGGATACAGAAATAAAAATTCATATGGCACCTCCTCTTGGACTGCTAACGATAGCAACCATACTTCGTGAATCGCATAGAATATCAATTGAAAATGAAAATATACAAGCTATTTCATTTGATGATAATCCAGATATTGTTGGTATAACAGTGACAGTAGATGTCCTTCCACGTGCTATTGAGATCTCAGATGAGTTTCGAAAAAGAGGCATACCGGTTGTTGCAGGTGGTATACATATCACGACAGCAACGAGTACAATTTCGGATGGGAGTTTCGATGTTCTTTGCATCGGTATGGCAGAAGGCACATGGCCCTATATCATGCAGGATTTTGCAGATGGCTGCCTAAAAAGTAAATACATATGTTCCGGTAAACTTACAGGCCAAGATATTGTTTCGCCTGCATATGATTTGATTGACTCTGACAAATACTTGTATTGTAATGTGGTTCATACTAGTCGTGGATGCCCGTATCGATGCGATTTTTGCTATAACAGTAGTGCTTCACGTCGATATATAAATCGCCCCGTACAGGATGTTATGAATGAAATAAGTGCATTGAAATCACGTCATATTATGTTTATTGATGATAATTTCATAGGAAATCCAACCTGGACTCGTGCTCTTTTAAAGGAATTAAAACCCATGCGTCTGAAGTGGAACGCTGCTGTTTCTGCAAACATTCTAGAGATGTCAGATCTGCTAGATGAAATGAAAGAAAGCGGTTGTCAAAGTTTGTTCATAGGGTTTGAAAGTATAAATCCAGGTTCATTACAGGATGTTCATAAAAAGCAAAATGTTGTTAATAAGTACGAGGAGCTAGTAAATGCTATTCACAGTCGAGGTATTATGATTAATGCAAGTTTTGTATTTGGACTTGACAGTGATACTTCTGAGATATTTCAATCCACGCTTGACTGGATAGTATTGCATAAAATAGAAACGGTCACATCTCATATTCTGACCCCATACCCTGGGACAGCATTATATGAGAGAATGAAATCAGAAGGACGGATTATAACTTCAGATCTTTCACTTTATAACACAGCGCATGTAGTTTTTACTCCAACTAAGATGACGGAAGAAGAGCTAGATCAAGGATACCTATGGATTTATCGGAAAGTATACAGCTTTAAGAACATCATCATGCGTATGCCAAAATCAAAAAATCAAATTTTACCGTATCTCGCCTTTAATTTGTTTTACCGCAAGTTCGGAAAGTTTACAGATATTTTATGCAAATGGATTTCATATAAACGTATAGGCCATTGGGGGCAAATAATATCAAAATATAATAAAAACCAAGCGATGGGAAGGAGGAAAAATGAATAGAAAGACGTATTATAAACTGAACGCATGTTTTATGCTATTTTTAATTTACATAATTATGATTCCTTTGAAAGTCGATGCAGCTGATTCCATATCAAAGAAGGATGAAGTAATTTACTTAAAATCAAGAGAAGATATTAGAGGATGTATTGTAGATTGGTCTATTCTGAATAGCTCTACGGTAAGAAGAGTTGTGATTCCTAAGGAAGTACAATATGTATTACCCGATTCATGTTATGAGATTGATTACAGCCGAGTTCAAGGCTTTCAACCAATAACACCAGGTTATCCTAATCTGGTTGAAGTTGAAGTAGATCCTGAAAATCCATATCTTACTGCTGTTGATGGAATTTTATATAGTAAAGACCTAAAAGTATTATATTATTGTCCACCAGGGAAGGTAGGGGCGGTTGTTCTACCTGATGAAGTAGAAAAGATAGATTTAATGGCATTTCAAGGATGTACTGAAATAACTTCTATAACTTTTTCGGATTCTTTAAAGCAAATTTATTATGGGGCATTTGGAAATAATTCAAAGTTAAACAAACTTATAGTGTCTTCGAATAATACAAATTTCATGATAAAGTCAAATGTATTATTTAGTAAAGACGGCGAGATTTTATACTTATATCCTCAAGGAGTGAAGGACACTTATTATTATGTACCATACGGAGTTAGAAGAATACATCCAGGTGCATTTATTGGGAATCAGACCCTCAATTCTGTCTATATACCAGAAACTGTTGATTCCATCGGAATAGAAGCGTTTAAAGGTTGTAGTAATTTAATCAAGGTAAAATTGTGCGAAGGATTACAGAATATTGAAGCAGGTGCATTTTTATATTGTTCTAAGTTAAAAGAACTTACTTTTCCAAAAGGGTTGCTTTATGTTTATCAAGATGCTATCAAAGGATGTAATAACTTATTATCAATAGTACTACCAGAGAGTATACAAGAAGCGCCAGAAAATTTATCTGAAGTAAAAAACCGTGTAATATATTGTTACAGTTTGTATACATGGATTTCCGTCGAGAAAAGTACTAAAAATAATATTACTGTATATCTGTATCAAGAAGCAATTAAAATAGCTGATTATTTGAAGAAACAAGGTGCTACTGTTAAATATTTAGTACCAACCACAACTACTATATCCCCTACAAGCAAAGCACCATCAAATGCAATTAAAGGAACTGGGAAACCAGATATTTCTTGGTATAATGAAAGCAAGACGACATTTACAATAAATAATCCGGATCAACTTGCTGGACTTGCAAAATTAGTAATTCGAGGGAAAAGTATGTCAAATAAGACAATCATGCTAGGAAATGATTTAGATTTATCTTGTTATCCAAATTGGGAAACTATAGGTGTATTTTCATCGACCCAGTATCGTATCTTTCGAGGCACATTTGATGGAAAAAATCATACAATTTATAACTTACGAATCAATCGAATTTATTCCAATGGATTAGGGTTATTTGGAGCGATAGGAGGAGAAATTAAGAATTTAATAATAAAAGATGCTGATATCACTGGAGATGCTTGTGTCGGAATCTTATGCGGTGATACGTTGAAAGGGAAGATTTCAAACTGTTATACTAGTGGAAGAGTTCGGGGTAACGAAAATGTTGGTGGATTGATTGGGAGAAATGGTTCCAATGTTGTACAGTGTAATACTAATGTTGAGGTCAAAGGAATTATAAATACTGGTGGAATTACCGGATACAATTATCGTGGCTTGTCAAATTGCATTAGCACAGGTGAAATCTTCTCCTATAATGCAACTGGAGGGATCAGTGGCTATAACACTGGTGAAATTGTAGAATGTATTAATAAATCTATGGTTGATGGATATGGTATGGTTGGTGGTATTGTTGGATCAATGCCATATGAAGGAATTGTAAAATCTAGTGCTCATGAAGGCTTTGTGAAAGGTAATCATAATTTTGATGGAATTATTGGTTATTATTCTGAGTACTTCGGAAAAGTAGAAGATTGTGAATCTTATGGAGAGGTAGTTGGTAGGTATACTGGGATTAAAGGCTGACATTAGTTGGTAGATATATTGGGATAAAAGATTGGCTCAAGTCTTCGGACTTGGGTCTTTTTATATGTAAAATTATGACGATGCTACTTTGATAATGAATCGAAAAACAAATATCGATTATTGTAGAAAGTGATATTGGGATAAATTGTGTCTAATAAAAAAATTCGAAGTTAACATCCTATATATAACATGAGACAGTTCAAAAAAAAGATTAGAAATGTGAAAATAAATTTGTTGTTATTGTTATTTTTTAAATAAATAGTAAATCATAGAACTATGTGTTATACTAGAGGCTACCTAAAAAAAAGAAAATATAATAATAATAAAATCTGCCTGCAGATGAAAAAACAATGTTATATTTAGAAGTGGAAGTAGAATGAATTTTAATGAAATGAATTTAATAAAACCGTTATTGCAAGCCATCAAGGAAGAAGGCTTTGTAGAGCCATCACCGATTCAAAAAAAGACGATCCCTCTAGTACTAGAAGGTAAAGATATCCTAGGATGTGCCCAAACGGGAACTGGTAAGACAGCAGCATTTGCATTACCTATTTTACAGAGTTTATCGAAAGATGAGGGCAGTGGAATCCGCGCCCTTATTATTACACCAACAAGGGAATTGGCAATTCAAATATATGAAAGTTTTGATTGTTTTGGTAAGTATACGACGCTTAAGCAAAGTGTTATTTACGGTGGAGTAGGACAAAGCGAACAAGTTAATTCTTTAAAAGCGGGAGTAGATATTCTAATAGCAACTCCTGGGCGCCTTAATGATTTGATCGGTCAAGGTTATATTACGTTAGATAAAATCGAGATGTTTGTACTGGATGAAGCAGATCAAATGCTTGATATGGGTTTTTTAAATGATATAAAAAAAGTGATAAAATTATTACCGCAAACACGACAGACGTTACTGTTTAGTGCGACGATGCCAAAGGAAATTGAATCACTAGCAACTAATTTACTACACAATCCTGAAATAATTAAAATTAGTCCTGTAACAAGTACGGTTGATTCCATCGAACAAAGTGTTTATTTTGTTGATCGTTTAAATAAAATCTCATTATTGACGTATTTAATCAAAGAGCATAAGATGTCAAGGGTTCTCGTATTTACAAGAACAAAACATGGTGCTGATCGTGTGGCAGATAAGTTAAACAAGGCAAAAGTTAAGACACAAGCAATTCATGGTGGTAAAGGTCAGAATGCAAGGCAGACTGCTCTTAGTGATTTTAAAGAGGGGAAAATTAAAGTATTGGTTGCAACTGATATTGCAGCAAGAGGTATTGATATTTCAGAGTTATCCTACGTGGTAAATTACGATATCCCAAATCAGTCGGAAACTTACATTCATCGTATCGGAAGAACAGGACGCGCCGGATTAGGTGGAAATGCAATCAATTTATGCAATATTGATGACTTGGATTATTTAAGAGAAATTGAAAAACATATTGGTGTGCTTATTCCAGAAGTTCCATCCAAGTGGCCAATGTTAATACTTGAGAAGACGGAAAAGCCAGTCAGAGGTCAAAAGTCAGAAAATGCTTCAAAGAATGTAGGCAAGGAATCTATAAAGAATGAAGAAAAGGTTTTACTAAACGAAGGTGCTAAGAAAACGAAAGCTCACAAGAAATCTGAATCTAAAAAGGGAGAGGAAAGTAAAAAAATGTCCTCTACGAAGAAGAAAGTGTCTACATTAGGTAATAAGAAAACAATTCCAGATAAGAAGCAGCAGTTGCAAGAAAAGAAGAAAACGGTAATTGGAAAGAAGAAAACGGCAATTGGAAAGAAAAAAACGGTTACTGGAAAGAGATAAGATAAGTGACAAGTCTCTTTCAAAGTAATTTTATCTAACATTATGTTTTTCATCCTATGATTTTTTTAAAGTTTTACAATTTTAATATGTCATAATGAAACTAAATATAGAGAATACTAAGATAAAGATATATTCTATTGTCTATGAAAACAATAGATTTACTCGTAATTGAAGGAGAAAAAATGAAATATTTTATTATTGAAGGTAATATAATAAATCCAGATTTAATGGATGATGATATTTTGAAAGAACATATGGCTTATACACAAAAAGCTATGGATAAAGGATTCGTATTAATGTCTGGTCTTAAATCAGATATGAGTGGTGGATTAACTATTATGAAAAGAGAATCTCTGAATGAAGTAGAGGAATATTTATCGAATGAACCTCTAAAAATGAATGGAATTCAAGAATATAAAGTACTTGAGTTCTCCACTCATTACTTTAATCCAACTCCTAGTGAATGGTTTCAATCATAGTTTGATTAAAAATGGTGAAAAAAATGCATCTTGTTTGGACTGTAAAATCCTAAACAAGGTGCATTTTTATAATATAAATACTATTTTTCTGTGAAAGTATTGTTATTTCAGATTCAGATTGTTATAGTCCTGGAATACGTCCATATATTTTTTCTCTTGAATCATAATCAATGGATTGAATCTTTACCTTTGCATTCTTTTTCTTTGCGGTTTCTATTGAATTTACACTGGAATCTCCACCATTAGCACCAATGATTTGTCCATCTCCAATATAGATTGCAACATGTACTACATTACCACTTGATTTTGATTTAAAAAATACTAAATCTCCCGGCTTTAATTCACTTCGCGCAATTTTCTTTACGTAATTAGCTTGGTCAGCAGAAACCATATAGGAATTCATTAAACCAAACTTCTTAAATACTTGATAAGTAAAATGAGAACAGTCTAAACCGTAACTACTTCCTTGAGGGTAATTTCCACCCCATTGGTAGTAAACACCTAGAAATGTTTTCGCATATTCTATAATCTCATTTCTAGTAGGGGAAGTTGAAGAAGAGCTATCTGGTGCTGAATTCTCTATAGAAGTGACAGGTTTAAAATAGTTGCTACTTACATAACCAACCGTTTTACCCCACACGACTTTATACCATCCATTCTCTGTACTCATTATTGGTAAAACAGTTTGGTTTGGGATATTACCAAGGATCTGAGAAGAAGTGGATGCGGATGAACGTAAGTTTAGTGTTCCTCCATTGGTAACTACAGTTCCATATTGGGTAGATGAAATATTGATATATGATTTATGTGCATATCCAACGTTTCCACTTGTACTATAGATTACTTTATAGAAGTCACCAGAACTTCCGATTACTTGAATTGGAGCATTGGGATTTAAGGAAGAAACATTTGTAGAGGATGTACTGGCAGATGCACGGATATTCAGTGGTGTCTCTTTCGTGGTACTTACTCCAACGTTTGGTTCTGATTTACTTGCTGCCCAAGTTACTATTTTAGGACTAAGACAAACAAGTGTAAATACAATACCAAACATTACAATCATACGTTTTATCAGTAGCTGCTTTGTTTTTAACATAAATACCTCTTTTCATTATAACTGTCTTGGTGTTACAAAACAGGATATAGTTACTCCTGTAGGTATATAAGTAAGGTTAGTAGGGGGACCTACTAATTAAGATGTAATATTATTGTAATAAATAATTAACAAAATAGCAACAGTTAAAATATGGGTGGTACTTATTGTTTCATAAATTAGAATGTGAGATACTATACTTTATAGTAGTCAAATTTACATAGCGAAACAAAAATATAGTAAGATAATGCATGTATAACTGAGTCCCGTAACGCATTAAATTTAGCCCATAAGGCAGAAAAAAGTGACAAGTCTTTTTAAGACTTGTCACTTTCATTTACCGTAATTGTTTCAAGTTGAGAAGTACAGTGAGGACAACGAGTTGCATTGATATTTATCTTTGTCATGCAATATGGACAATCCTTCTCTGTTGGTTTTACATCAACTTTTTTCTTCCTATCTTCAAAGGACAGTATTTTGTTCATCCCTTTTACTAAAAGGAAGACAACAAAAGCCATGATGATAAAGTTAATTAATGCAGTTATAAAGGCACCATATCTTAGTGTAATCCCAAAGATATCCCACTGTAATGAGTCAAAATTTTGGCGAGTAAACAAACCAATGATAGGGGATAGAATGTTATCGGTTAAAGAAGTTACGATTCCTTGAAACGCACTACCGATAATAACGCCGACTGCTAAGTTCATAACATTACCTTTTAAAGCAAATTCTCTGAACTCTTTTAAAAATTTTTTCATTATTTTCTCCTCTTTTTTAAAAACATATTATTATTTTAGTACGAATGGACAAGAATGTAAAGAATAAGACAGAAAATATCGATTACAGAATAGAAGTTTTTACGATTTAAAAACATAAAATAATCTGTAGAATAGCAAATTTTCATTGCATTCATCGTATGTATGGGTATAATAGAAACAGATCATTCGTAGGAAAGGAACTACTACATGTTAGATAATAGATTTACACAATACAAACTTTGTGGGGAGATTATTCAAGCATTATCTATGCTTCATTATATAGAACCAACACCAATTCAAGAAAAAGTAATACCACTTGCTTTAGAAGGAAAAGACATTATAGCAAAATCAAAAACAGGAAGTGGGAAAACAGCAGCTTTTGCCATTCCGATATGTGAAGCAATTGTTTGGGAAGAGAATTTACCTCAAGCTCTTGTTTTGGAGCCGACAAGAGAACTAGCCTACCAGGTTAAGGATGAAATCTTTAACATTGGACGTATGAAACGAGTTAAGGTCCCAGTGGTATTTGGTGGATTTCCATTTGATAAGCAAGCACTTACTCTAAAGCAAAAATCTCATATTGTTGTAGGAACACCGGGAAGAGTGTTGGATCATTGTGAGAGCGGAACGTTAAAATGCAATAATATGAAATATGTTATCATAGATGAAGCTGATCTTATGCTTGATATGGGATTCCTAGAAGATGTGAAGCGAATTCTTTCCTATTTACCAGAGAATATAACAATAATGCTATTTTCTGCAACCATGGGAGAAGCGTTGTATGCTTTAACCGATGAGTTTATGAATTCTCCGGTTGAAGTAAAGCTTGAAGATGGTACCGAAACTGTGGATAGTATTGAACAGTTAGGTTGTTTTGTAACAGAAGAGGATAAGTACGAGTTATTCCTTCGTATGTTATATAAAAATAATCCAACGAACGCGATGATTTTTTGTGGTACCAGAGAAATGGTAGAGGTATTATATTATAAACTGAAAAAAGAAAAAGTTTGGTGTGGTATGTTGCATGGGCTGATTGATCAAAAGCAACGAATTCATACGATTGATGATTTTCGTACCGGCGGATTTCGCTATCTGATCGCTACGGATGTGGCAGCTAGAGGTGTTGATTTTGATGATATAACACACGTTATTAACTATGATTTACCTATGTCAAAAGAAACCTATGTTCATAGAATTGGACGAACAGGACGAAATGGAAAGAGTGGTAAAGCAATTAGTTTCATTCGTGAGGAAGAAATGAAGATGCTTAATTTAATTGAAAAGTTTACTGGTACTCCAATCCAAATCGTTACACCACCGACCGAGGAAGAAGTTAGAGAGCTTTTCTATAAAGAAAAATTCAACGAAGATCAACAAAAAAAACAGGAACGAAAAAAGAAAAAGGGTGATGTCTTTCAAAAAGAAATTATGAAACTGACGATCAGTGGCGGTAGAAAATCAAAGCTTAGAACGTGTGAGGTTGTCGGAACAATTAGTGGTATTGAAGGTGTTAATGGAAATGAAGATATTGGTGTAATTGATATACGAGATAGTATTACCTATGTAGAAATCCTAAATGGAAAAGGAAATTTAGTTCTGAACGAACTTCCTAAGCGTACAATGAAAGGAAAATGTCGAAAAGTTAGTATAAGCAGATAAAATACAAGAAAGCCATGCTTTGGAACTTTTTCATGCCTTAAATAAAGCAAACGAAAACCTATTGTTTTAGACGTTGACTAGTTCTCTAGGTATCTAGCAATGTTTTAACTAAAGTTTTAACCAACGTTTTTGTGGAATGAAAAAAATATATAAAAACCATCTATTATGTGTTATCCTATAAGTGCAGCTCCTTTCTGAGATATGGTTATTGTGTTATTAACTCAATTTTACTACAAATCAGTTAGGAGTTTTCTTGTTTCATACGATATAAGAGGGGGTACAGAAGATAAAATCTTAATAGGAGAGAGAACTTATAATTAATTTATATATGTAACAAAAATAAGCAGATACATACAATAAAAAGTGCACTAGCTAGGAACAAAAAGCGATACATACAAAGAAAGTACTTACCAAGAAAATAAATAACTGTATACTTTCAATGAAGTACAGGGAACTAACAATGATACTAAAATATCTGTATACTTACAATGAAGTACAGGGAACTAACAATGATACTAAAATATCTGTATAATTACAGTGAGTCAGAGGGGACTAACAATGAAACAAACAATGAAATCGAGGGGTTACATACCAATAAACACGGAGTAGGATTTTTGAAAGGAGAAGGAGATGTATCGGGTTTTACTTGTGGATGATGAGGATTTAGCAAGAGAGTCAATTAGCCGCTGTATCAAGTGGTCTGATTTGGGATTATCATTGGTTGGAACATGTAAAAACGGTAAGGAAGCCATTCTGTTTGTCACGGAACATGAAGTGGACATTGTTCTCACTGATATCTGTATGCCATATTTAGATGGTATGGAATTAAGTAAATTCTTATATGAGAACCATAAAGACATTAAGATTGTAATACTTAGTGGTTTTCATGAATTTGAATATGCAAAGCAAGCAATGAGGTATAAAGTAGTCGAGTATTTATTAAAGCCCGTTACCGCACAAGAGCTAAGAGATGTTTTAATAAATCTTACTAATGACTTAAATAAGAATCGGAAAGAACAGCAAGAAATAACAATAATGAAACAAGAATACAATAAAAGTTTAACTTTGGTGAAAGGACAAGTATTATCTGATTTGATGCTTCAAGGAAACCCTAGCGAACAGTTAAAAACTGATTTACAACGTCTAGAAATACATATCGAAGACTCTAATTTACGAGTCGTATCTTTTATGGTGACATCGTTTGAGAGTGATGAGCCGAAACAAAGTGCTTTAATATTAATTACTATAGTAAAAATTATTGAGACAACGATAAAAGATTATAAAGATTGTATCGTTTTTCAAGGTGTGGATAATGGTATATACCTAATCTTTCATACGTCTAAGAAAAGAAATCTTGAGGATAAACTTCACCAAATTCTAAACGATATCAAAAAAAATATTGAAGCAGCTATGTCTTTTCATATTCAGATTGGAATGGGAGGATGGGTGCATGGCATTCATAACCTAACAACCTCGTTTGAAGAAGCAAAACGTGCACTTTCCTATCGCTATTTAGATCAAAATATTTATCTTTGGGAAATGGATAAGATTAAAATGGTGGATAAAGTAGCCATTTACGAGTATCTGGAGAATTTCCAGACAGCAATCAAAGGGAATGATAAGGAAGGCATCAAAAAATTAGTTGAGCAGCTGCAAACGGAATTTTATATTGGATATCTCGATAAAAATAGAATCTTGCTTTATTTACAAAGGATTATATTGTTAACCCGTAAGTTATTAGAAGAAGCAGATATGAAAAATAATAGTCAAATACCAAAAGAAAACGACATATTAGAACAGATAAGTAAAGCACCTTACTTAGAGCAAGCAATGAAGCTGTTACAGAACTATCTAAATGAAATAGCATGTCAGTTAAGTATTGGGAAGGAAAGTAATAACGAAAAGTTAGTTGCACAAGCGAAGGCTTATTTGAATAAACATTATAGCAATCCTAATTTAAGTTTATCTATTCTTTGTCAAGAACTATTAATCAGCCCATCGTATTTTAGCTCGATCTATAAAGCATCCACTGGAGAGACTTTTTTAGATACCTTAAATCAAATACGCTTAGAGCAGGCAAAACTACTATTACGAAATACAAACCTTAAGAATTATGAAGTTGCTTTAAAAGTAGGATTTAGTGATCCTCATTATTTTAACATCGCATTTAAAAAAGCAACGAAGATGACTCCAAAAGAATTTGCTAAGAGAAATGATTGAGGGTTAAACGATGAATTTTCAATTTAAGACAATACGATCAAAGATTTTAGTGTCATTTCTTATATTGATAATTCCAATGATTATTATAGCGACTAGGATATCTATGACTTATACAGAAAACTCTGTTGTTATGAATTCAATGGAATATACAACAGAGCTCATTAATCAAATGAATTCGGATGTTGATTCTTATATTGGTTATATGGAAAATATCTCACAATTGGTATTGATGGATTCGGACGTACATACTTTTTTAAATAGTGATTATGAGGAACTAGATAGCAGGCAGTTGGCGAGAGAGCGTGTAATGAATCAATTTGGAACAATTCTAGACATAAGAAGTGATATTACAAATCTCGCAATCATTGGGACCAATGGCAGATACATACTTAATCAAGGGGTGGATGAGGTTAATCCTTACCTCGATGTAAAACAAAAAGAATGGTACAAAAAAGCAATTGAAGGAAATGGAAAGATTTATATTTCTTCCTCTCATGTACAAAATATTGTGAATGGAAAATATCAATGGGTTGTTAGTTTAAGTAGAGCAATCAAAGACAAAAAAAGTGGTGATGTGATTGGGGCTTTATTGGTTGACTTAAATTACAATGTTATTAATAATCTTTGTAAAAAAATAAATTTAGGCTATAAAGGTTATATCTTTTTGCTTGATGAAGAAGGAAATATTATTTATCATCCCAAACAACAACTGATCTATAATGGATTGATCAATGAGAAGACTTTAGAAGTAAAGGAATGTAAGGAGAGTTATTTCCTAACGGAAGGAACAGATAAAAAACTTTATGTGATTTCTAGGTCGGAAAAAACCGGATGGACAGCAGTTGGTGTTGCCAATGTATCGGAATTATTCTTGCAAAGAACACAGACACAGAAACTTTATTTCATTAGTACGGTGGTTATTCTTCTTATCGCTATGTTACTATCCATACTGATATCAAGGGCGATAACCAAACCTATAAAGAAATTAAGAAATTCGATGAAGGAAGTGGAAAAGGGAAATTTCCACGAAAAAGTAGAAACCTATGGTAGTGATGAAATCGCAAACTTAGGTAAATCGTATAACATTATGATTCAGACCGTTGAAGAACTGATGGAAGCGAGGGTAAAAGATCAAGAGCAGAAAAGAAAGAGTGAACTTCGCGCTTTGCAGGCACAGATTAATCCTCATTTCTTATATAATACCTTGGATTCCATTGTCTGGATGGCGGAGGAAGGTAAGAATCAAGAAGTAGTAACGATGACAGCATCTTTAGCAAAACTATTTCGTCAAAGTATCAGCAATGAAGCAGAAGAAGTAACGCTAAGGCAGGAAGTTGACTATGTAAGGAATTATCTTGTCATTCAAAAAATGCGTTACAAAGAACAACTAAATTATGACATTCAAGTTCCAGAATCTATTCTAAACTATTATGTGATTAAATTAATCTTACAACCGTTAGTAGAAAATGCTTTATACCATGGTGTGAAGTATAAGGAAGGTAGAGGAACAATCTTGGTTGATGGATATGAAACGGAAAGTACGGTTGTTCTTCAGGTAATTGACGATGGAATTGGGATGGATGAAGACGAAGTTTCTCATCTATTTGAAAAAAGAAAGTCTACACATAAAACCAATCGTGTGGCAGTACGGAATATACACAATCGTATACAACTCCACTATGGGAAAGAGTTTGGATTAAGTTTTGAGAGTAAAAAAGGCTACGGGACAAAAGTAATGATTACTCTTCCAAAAAGAATGGGTCAATAAAGGAAAACTCAGGATTGGAGGTTAAAGTGAAACAAAAGAAGGTATTTTTGATCAGTGTAATTATGTTATTCGTGTTAAGTCTTGCGTTCTTTAGTTACATAAGGTCTTTAGAAAAACCAAAACAATACTATATGATTTGCATCCCAAAAGTTTTAGATGATTCTAGCGATTTTTGGAGTGTCTTAGTAGAAGGGGCGGAGATGGCAGCCTCGGAATATGAGATAACATTAGAGTTTATGGCTCCTGAAAAAGAAGAGGATTATTTGGTACAGAATGAACTTATTGAAGAGGCGATTAAGAGAAGGCCCGATGTGATTTTATTGGCAGCCGCAGATTATGAAAAAACATATGATGCTGCAAAAGAAATAAAGGATGCAGGTATTAAGCTAGTCATAATAGATTCTGGAATGAAACAAGATATTGCAGATATTACCGTCGCTACGGATAATATACAAGCGGGAATAAGAATAGGTGCGGTTACCAAAAATTTGGTTCGAAAGAGTGGGAAAATAGGTGTCATTAGTTTTGTAAAAAATTCGAAGACAGCGATGGACCGCGAAGAAGGACTTAAAATCGGACTGAGTGATGATAGCAATAAAATTGAAGCTATTTACTATTGTGATTCTAATTATGACAAAGCGTATGAAGGTACTGTAGAGCTACTAACGAAGTATCCAGACATTAGTGTTATTGTTGGACTCAATCAATATTCAGCAACAGGAGCAGCAAGAGCAATAAAAGATATGTCATTGGAATCAAAAGTTAAGTTAGTGTGTATTGATAGTTCAATGGAACAAATTCAATATTTAGAAGAAGGTATTTTTGAAGCAATGGTAGTACAGAAGCCATTTAACATAGGATATCTAGGGATTGAAAAAGCGATGAAGCTTCTAAATAATGAATATGTCCCAAAGCAATTAGATTCTGGTTGTGCTCTAATCACAAAAGATAACATGTTTGTTGGAATGAACCGAAAGTTAATATTTCCATTTAATGAAGAATAATTGATCCCTAGTGAAAGGGTTAAAAGACTACTTTAAAAGTAGTTTTTTAACCTTTTTTCATAGATTTATCTATTAAAATACACAAATAAATGCTCTATACTATAGAAAAGTTAGCAAATATGAACAACTAAGGAGAGGGTGAGGACTTTGGATAACGTTATTATTACCATGAAGGGTATTAATAAAGCCTTTTCAGGAGTACCAGCTTTAAATGATGCGAGGTTAGAAGTCTGTACCGGAGAAGTACATGCACTTATGGGTGAAAATGGTGCTGGAAAATCGACATTGATGAAGATTCTAACTGGAATTTATAGCAAAGACTCAGGGGCGATTCTTTATGACGGGAAAGAAATCGAATTTAAAAATCCACGGGAAGCAAAAGATGCAGGTATTACAATTGTTCACCAGGAGTTGAACATGATGAATCATTTAACCGTCGCACAAAATCTTTTCATAGGCAGAGAAGATATGAAAGGTTATTTTATCAACGACAATAAAATGAATGAGAAAGCACTTGCATTGTTTGATAAATTGAATATTTCAATTAATCCTAAAGAAATTATGGGTAACCTTACAGTTGGAAAACAGCAAATGGTTGAAATAGCAAAAGCAATATCAACAGACGCAAGAGTTATTATCTTTGATGAGCCAACCGCTGCTTTAACAGAAGTAGAGATCAATGAATTATTTAAAGTTATTAGAGATTTAAAGAAAAAAGGGATAGCTATAATATACATATCTCATCGTATGGATGAAATTAAGGTAATCACAGACCGCGTAACAATCATGCGTGATGGTGAATATGTCGGTACGTTAATTTCCAATGAATGTTGTAAATTTGACATTATTAATATGATGGTTGGACGTGTTATCTATGAAGATCCAAAACAGTTTAGTAATGTAAAAGAGGATGCTAAGGTCGTTCTATCAGTGAAGAATTTAAATGCAGGTAGAATGGTAAAAGACGTTAGTTTTGATTTAAAACAAGGAGAGATTCTTGGTATCTCAGGACTTATGGGAGCTGGAAGAACAGAGCTTGCAAGAGCAATCTTTGGAGCAGATAAGATAGATAGTGGTGAAATCTATGTTAGAGGTGAACAGGTAACGATAAATTCTCCAATGGATGCGGTTAAATATGGTATCGGTTACCTTTCAGAAGATCGAAAACGATTTGGAATTATAGTGGAAAAGTCAGTTGCGGATAATTCTGTTCTAGCTACCCTAGAGCACTATACGAAAGGAATTTTTCTAAAGAATAAGAAAATTAGGCAGGACTCAAAAAAATATATTAAACTACTAAATACAAAAACTCCATCGGCAGATACCTATGTTAAGAACCTTTCCGGTGGAAATCAGCAAAAGGTTGTTATTGCAAAATGGTTAATCAGAAATAGCGATATCATAATCTTTGATGAACCGACAAGAGGAATTGATGTTGGTGCAAAAAGTGAAATATACACCTTGATGAATGAGTTAATTAAAGAAGGAAAATCAATCATAATGATTTCTTCGGAATTAACTGAAATTCTTCGTATGAGTGATCGTGTTGTTGTGATGTGTGAAGGCAAGAAAACAGGAGAGCTGTCTATTGAAGAAGCAAGTCAAGAAAATATTATGCAATACGCAACGTTAAGGGAGTAATTGGAGGAAAATTAATGAATAAATTAGTAAACAAAATAAAGTCAATCGGAACTCAGAAGGTTGCAGCGCTACTTGCATTAATCGTAATTTATCTATTTTTCTGCTTGATGAGTCCAGCATTTCGTACCATGAGTACATTAGTCAGTATTTTTGACTCCTCGTATTATATTGGTTTCATGGCAATTGGTGTAACCTTTGTTATTGTAACTGGTGGAATTGATTTGTCTATAGGTACGGTATTAATTTGTTCCGCACTTACTGGTGGTGTGCTATATGAAAAGGGAGTTCCGTTATGGTTATGCCTTATTATTATCGTTTTATGCGGCACTTTCTTTGGTTTATGTAATGGAATTATGGTTGCAGTTATGAAACTTCCAGCATTTATTGCAACACTTGGAACCATGATGGTGACACGAGGATTAGGTTCTATTATAACAAAGACTAAGAGTATAACATTTCCACTTAGAACCTCTACAGATGGTTGGTATAAATCAATTTTTCGTACAGGTTCCACAGAGCATTTTCCATCTGGATTCCCAACAGGTATTATTCTATTGTTGATATGCATGATAGTGATGACTATTATTTTAACAAAAACAAAACCAGGAAGATACATATTATCATTGGGAAGTAACAAGGAAGCAACAAGACTATCTGGTGTGAACATCGTGAAATGGGAGATATTAGCCTATGTCATAAGTGGTACTTTTGCTGGAATTGCTGGTATCGCATATGCCGCAATCAACTCTACAATAATGCCTAGTACAGGGAATGGATTTGAGCTTGAAGCAATTGCAGGCGTTGTAATTGGTGGTACTTCTTTGGCAGGTGGAGTTGGTACTGTAATTGGTACAATCATCGGTGTATTTATTATGTGCGTATTAAAGACAGGACTTCCATTCATTGATTTACAACCACATTATCAGTTATTAATAACCGGTATTGTATTGATTATCGCTGTTTACTTAGATGTTAGAAATCGTAAAAGAAAATCTTGTTAAAAAAGATAAGAAAACCGTAAAAATAAATCACATTAACTTATTTCGAAGTTAAAACTTAATTTTGTATGCTTTTAGTTTACATAAAAGCTATTAAAAAAGGAGGATTTGTTTATGAAAGCAAAAAAAGTTATCGCGATTTCCTTAACAGCAGTTATGATGTTAGGTCTACTGTCTGGGTGTAAGAAGGACAATTCCAATGACAAAGCTACAAGTGGTACCGGTAAAGAAATGACGATCGAAATTGTAGCAAAAGGGTTCCAACATGACTTTTGGCAAGCGGTATTAGCAGGAAGTAAGAAAGCAGAACAAGAATTTAAAGTTAAAACAAACTTTGTAGGTCCAGAGGGTGAAGGTGCAATTGCTACGCAAGTAGAACAAATCAACAATGCAATTAATAAAAAACCTTCTGCAATTTGTCTTGCAGCTCTTGATACGAAAGCAGCTTTGGATGCACTTAGCCAGGCTCAATCACAAGGTATTCCAATCATTGGTTTTGATTCAGGTGTACCAGGTGCTCCAGAAGGCGCTGTGAAAGCAAATGCAGCTACAGATAATTATGCAGCAGGTGAATTAGCAGCTACAAAGATGTACGAAGCGATTAAAGACAAAGTAACAAATCCATCCAATGTTGTTCGTATAGGTGTAGTATCCCAAGAAGCAAACTCAGATTCCATTGTAAAACGTACTTCAGGTTTTGTTGACAAGATGAGTTCTTTAATTGGTGAAAATAATTCCTGCGTAGAAGGTCATGATAAGTATAACCGTAAATCAGATGGTGCTAAAGTTATCATTGAAGTTCGTATTCCAGCAGAAGTTACTGATAATGCAGGAAAGACCGAAGCATTAACATTATTAAACAGAGAAGACTTAGTTGCAATTTATGGATCTAATGAAGGTCTAAATAAGCTTGGTGAAGGTAAAGTTATAGCAGTTGGTTTCGACTCAGGTGCACTTCAGATTGATGCCATTAAGAATAAGGTTTTCTATGGTTCTGTTACACAAGATCCAGTATCCATTGGCTATAATGCAGTTCGCTTAGCTGTTGCAGCAGCAAAGGGTGAGAAGGTAGAAGATGTAGATACTGGTTGCCAGTGGTATAATTCAGAAAATTACAATTCAGCTGATATTGCACCTTGTTTATATCAGTAATACCCTCTTAAGATAGAAAATAATACGTAAGGGAAGGTTCAAAAAGGAACCTTCCCTTTTGTATGCTACAGATGCCTACGACATCGTTAAGCTTCTGACTTTGTTAGTGTGGCTCTTTGTCAGGTGATGAGGTACGAGGTGCATTGCCCACGCGCCAATACTTAAGCGCATCTCGAATATTAGATAAAAATTTTAGACAAAAAACCTATTTTTAGAATAAGTAATAAACTTATTAATGTGCATATATAATACCAAATTATGACATATAATTGACAAACATCTTTTAGATACTAGTTGTAAAAATAAGGGATTATATTGGAGGTAAAATGAATAAGAGAAAAATATTGATGATCATTGGAATCTTAACACTTATTATTTTTTGTAATTGTTACAATAAC
>NZ_DAMADT010000020.1:52327-74994 GCF_031997925.1 Lachnoclostridium sp.
GAAATAAAAGTTATGGGTGCTTCAGCAGTTAATAACAATCCTGACTATACTTTTGAGAATGAGGATACAATTATTCTTCATAATACTACAATTAATACAGATAACAAAGACTTGTTAACAAAATTTGAAAAAGTAAAGCATATTAAAATTGATACTACAGAAACATATCTTGGCTTATATGAATTAACATGTTTTACTAATGCTATAAGTATTTACATTCCTGCAAACATTACTAGCATATCTTCTATTAGTACATATCCGCTACCTAATCTAAAAGAATTTTTAGTAGATGAGAAGAACTCAGCTTACTCAAGCATTAATGGTGTTTTATATAATAAATCAAAGGATAGGTTAATTCTTTATCCATACAATGGAAATAAGGATGCTGTAGTAGAAGCCGGTACTAAAATAATAGAGGATAGTGCTTTTAATAATGTTCCAATCAATTCAGTTATTATTCCGGAAGGTGTAATATTGATAGAAAGCGAAGCGTTTGCGAAGACAAATTTAACGGAAATATCGTTGCCAACAAGCTTCAGATCTTTTTATAGTGGCATTTTCAAGAATACACCTCTTACTAAAGTAATAATTTCAGAGAAAAATAAAAGCTTAACTTCAATTGATGGTGTAGTTTACAGTAAAGACAAAAGCTATCTTTATTATTGGCCGGAAGAAAAGATAGTAGAATCTCTTATATTACCACAAGAATTAACATATCTAGATTGCAGCATGATTAAGCATTTTAATAAAGTAAAGCAGATAACGATTCCTGACGCTCTTACAGCCATTATTGGGACAGCTGATAATCGTATCGAACAAATTTTTGTGAATAAACAACATCCTTATTTTAAACTGTATGATGGAGTATTATATTCCAGTCATTACAAGAATTTAAGGCTGTATCCTAATCAAAATAAAGATACAGACATAACAATACATAATAACTTAGAAGTCTTTCCTATGGAAATATTCTGTACAGAAAATACGACAAAGGTATTAACATTATCTAAAAATCTCAGAAAGTTTAAAGGTATACAAAAACCTTATTATCGTGTACTATTAAGCGGTTTTGTAAACCTTTCAGAACTAAAGATTGATAGAGATAATAAATTATTTGTTATAGAAAATGGTGTTTTATATAATAAAGAGAAAACTCATGTCCTTTGGTACCCAATTGATTTACCAGCGAAAGAATTTAAGATTCCAGAGACAGTGACTAATGTAGATAATGACCAATTAGTAAAACAGAATCATCTTGAAAAACTCGTAGTATCAGATCATTGCAAACTGTATGACTTTGTTAATGATTATGATTACGGAATATATACAATACCAACGGGTAGTGATTGCCCGAATTTAAAAGAATTTGTTGTATCAAAAGAAAATCCTTATTATATTTCAGTAGAGGGTGTACTTTTATCAAAAGATAGAAAGGTATTACATGTGTATCCATCAGCTAAAACAGATAAAGTGTATCAAATTCCTGACACTGTAGAAGTCGTAGCATTTGGAAATGAAAATCACTATTTACAAACTTTAAAAATTCCACAGAGTGTACATTGGTTTGGAGATGTTAGTTACACAGACGGAGAAAATCATAATTATGGAGATGCTTTGCTTTATTTTAGCACTCTAAAAGAAATTGAAGTTGATCCGACTAATCAGTTCCATACCTCAATTGATGGAGTATTATATTCTAATGGTACTGCGGTGCTTATTGCCTATCCAGTTGGAAAAACGAATTCTAATTACTATTTACCAAAAGAAGTTGACGATATTTATGATGTAAGAAATTTAAATTATAATCCTTATTTAAAAGATATTTATATCGATAGCAGTAGTCAATGCCAATACCTTAAGGATGGAGATTTATGGATTAAAAAATGGTATCATAATAATTTTCAACCTATCCATTTTGACAATATTATATTGCATACCTATTAGAATTTTAAGGGGGGCTACGATATGAACTATTTTAAAAGAATCATTGGTTTTTTATTATTAATACTTATGTTCTTACTCCAGACAAACACTGTTTTTGCTAAGGAAGTGGTAGCAAAAGAGAAAGACCAGTTTGTTTGGGGAAATAGTAACAATTACAAGGCTGAAGAAACGTTACTTATCCCTAAGAATGTAGATTTTTCATCTTTCGAGAGAATCGATATTTACCCTAAAGTTAAGAAAATTATTTTTGAAGAAGGGGTTGAAAGTTTAGGTAGATTTGTATTTTATCCATTTCCTAATGTAAAAGAAATCATAGTTCCATCTACATTAGAAGACATTGGGAGAGCATTTCATACTATTAAAGAAAATGAGAAAATAAATGAGAGCCACTTCTTATCAAAATTAGAGAATATTGAGGTTAGTAAAGAGAATCCCTATTTCTTATCCACGAATGGAGTACTATATAGCAAGGATCAAACAACTTTACTTCATTATCCATCCTCAAAACCAGATAAGGTATATATCATGCCAGAATTTGTGACTTCTCTTGGAGAGCAGGCGTTTGGATATAATAAGTATCTCGAAAAGATAGTATTAGGTACTCGATTTAGGTTATGGAACAATCCGTTCTCTGATTATGGAAATCTGCCTAATTTACAAGCATTTGAAGTTACGAAAGATAACCTTTATTATACCGTGGAGGATGGCGTTTGGTTTTACAAAGATTAGACAGGATTAATAGCTTATCCACAAGGCAAAAAGCAAAAACGTTACATCATACCAGGAACTGTTAAGAATATAGCAATAGATAGTTTTAAGTACGCGACGATTGATACTTTGGTTCTTCCTTCAGGATTAATAAATTTGTATGAACCGGATTATTCCGAATATAAAAAACCACCCTTAGCAGAAAGTTTTATTAGTAATTATGAAATTACGAGTCATCCAAAATATGAAACAGTAGATGGAGTGCTATATAATAAGGACAAAACTCAATTAGTTGCATGGCCATCAAAGAAATCGGTCGAGCACTTAAAGTTTCCTAGCACCATTACAAGCCTAACTTTAGAGGAAAGTACGATACCAACCATTCGAAAGGTAAAGAAAATTACAATACCGAGAGATTTAAATGAATTAAAACAATTATCTTGGTATTCTTATGAAGAAAAAATAAAAGGTCTAAGCAAAGGAAGATGAGATTCTTTAGAAACAATAGAAATTGAAAAAGGAAATAAAAATTTTATACTTTATGGTGGATTACTATATAAAAAAGATAATATGATGCTTACATTACTACCACCAAAAGCAAAGATAACAACCTTAACAATACCAGAAAATTGCAACCGCGATACGTCATATCGATACTTTTTCCCAGAAATTTCATCTGTTACTAAAATTATTATTACAGGAGATGGTTACAACTTTCCTTATGAGCTTTTTCCAAATCTAGCAACTTTTGAACTTTCCAAAGGAAATAAAAAGGCAAAGCTTGTTGATGGCTAAGAAAGATAAAAATTTTGTTATTAAAGAAGAAGTATCAAATACTGAATATAGTGAAGTGCTAAAAAATCACAAATATCTTGAGAATTATACGTCTAAAAATCCTAATATCAAAGTGATTCAAGGTAACGTTCTCCGCAGCTTTGAAATATATTAGAAAAAACATCAGGTACTTACATCGAGTACCTGATGTTTTATATCATACAGAATCTATCAAAAAATAATTATGAAAACAGTATAAAGAATTTCAGCATTTTGCTTTTATATTTTGAAAACATTATATAGGAACTAATAGTAATTGAAATCGTCTAATCTATAAATGTATTCCCATACTAATATAGGAGAGTACTAACAAGAGCAATTGAAAAAGTGATTTTTGAAGAGTAATTTACAGATGGAACGATTTACAAATGTAACGTACATAACAAAAATATTTAGCGTATTAGGTTTTATCTACGAAATTAAATAGCGAAACAAAGTAATATTTACAAAACAAAAGAAGTCTTATGAATCTAAATGAAGGAGGGGATTGAGTGTTCCATAATAATAAGTACTATTTTCATAGAATAGTAAGTATCTTCGTTTTAATCGCTCTTGTAGTATCTATTACTGGATGTGCTATAAAAGTTCAAAGTGCCAACTTGATGGATGGTATAAAAGCAAAAACAGTAAGTAAAAAAGATCTGGATGAAAAATTTATTACTCAAACAGCGAATTTTTCGGTGGATCTATTTAAGAAAACTGTGAAAGAAAACGAAAACTCTTTGGTATCACCGCTTTCTGTATTATTAGCACTTGCGATGACTGCAAATGGTGCAAATTCCACCACAAAAGAAGAGATGGAAGAGTTATTGGCAGGTGGGAATTCTATTGAGGAATTAAATGAGTTTTTATATTCTTATGTTAAACAACTCCCTTCAGAGAAAGGTAGCAAATTAAACATTGCAAACTCTATTTGGTTTCGTGATAATGAAAATAACTTCACTGTGAAACAGGATTTCCTCCAAAAGAATGCTACTTTTTATAATGCAGCTGCTTATAAATCACCATTCGATGCCACAACTACTAAAGATATCAATCTCTGGGTCAAAAATAATACCGATGGGATGATTGATGAGATTATCGATAATATTAATCAAGACGCTATAATGTATCTGATTAATGCAGTAGTATTTGATGCAAGATGGAAGAATGTTTACATGAAAAATAATATCTTCTCAGGAGAATTCACAGCATGGAATGGTACTAAAAGTAACGTGGAAATGATGAATTCTAACGAAATTCTATATATCGAAGATGAAAATACAACTGGGTTTATTAAAAATTATCAAAATGATCATTATAGTTTTGTTACGTTATTACAAAACAACGATGTATCTATTGAGGACTACATTTCTTCTCTTACAGGAGAACATTTGTTATCCTTAATAAAGAATGCTAAAGTAGCAAATGTATCAGCTCAACTTCCAAAATTTAAGTTTGATTATTCTGTTAAAATGAAAGATGCTTTGATTGCTCTTGGTTTAGAGAATTCCTTTGATCCAAATAGCGCAAATTTTTCGAATTTAGGTAGCTCTACTAATGGTAACATCTACATTGGAGAGGTCCTTCATAAGTCGTTTATTAGTGTGGATGAATTAGGGACAAAAGCAGGAGCAGTAACAAAAGTAGATATGAATTGTGGCTCTGCTATGGGATATACGGTTAAGTTAGATCGACCTTTTTTATTTGTAATCGTTGATAATAAAACTAAAATACCAATATTTTTAGGTACTGTGATGGACATTGACTAAATGATATCTTATGAAACGAAATAAATCATACAACAAAATAAATCTTATAAAAAAATAAATCTTACGAAACAATACAAATTTTGCGAAACATAACAAAGGAGGGGATTGTGTGTATCATTTAAATAAGCGCTATTTTAATAGAATAGTATCCATCTCAGTTTTAATTGCTCTTGTATTTTCTATAGCTGGATGTGCCATGAAAGTGCAAAGTGCCAACTTGATGGATGGTATAAAAGCAGAAACAGTAAGTGAAATAAATGTGGATGAAAAATTTATTACTCAAACTGCTAATTTTTCAGTAAATCTATTTAAGAAGGTTATGAAAGAAAACGAAAACTCACTCATATCACCACTGTCTGTATTATTAGCACTTGCGATGACTGCAAATGGTGCAAATTCTACTACAAAAGAAGAGATGGAATTGTTATTGGCAGGTGGTAGTTCTATCGAGGAGTTAAATGAGTATTTATATTCTTATGTAAATCAGCTCCCATCAGAAAAAAATAGTAAATTAAACCTTGCAAACTCTATTTGGTTTTCTGATGATGAAAACAGTTTCATTGTGAAACAGGATTTTCTACAAAAGAATGCTAATTTTTATGGGGCAGCAGTTTTTAAATCTCCATTTGATGATACAACAATAAAAGATATTAATCTATGGGTGAAAAATAATACGGATGGAATGATTGATGAGATTATTGATAGTATTGATCGTGATACTGTAATGTTTCTAATCAATGCTGTAGTATTTGATGGAAAATGGAAGAATGTTTATAAGAAAAATGATATCATTTCTGGAGAATTCACATCATGGAATGGTACGAAACGTAACGTTAAAATGATGAATTCTAACGAAAGTTTATACATTGAAGATGAAAATGCAACTGGATTTATCAAAAATTATCAAAATGATCATTATAGTTTTGTTACGCTATTACCAAACGATGGGGTGTCAATTGAGGACTACATTTCTTCTCTTACAGGAGAACATTTGTTATCCATTATAGAGAATGCCAAAACAGTTGGTGTATTAGCTCAACTTCCTAAATTTAAGTTCGACTACACCATTAAAATGAATGATGCTTTGAAAAACCTTGGGTTAGTGACTTCTTTTGATGAAAACAGAGCTGATTTTTCTAATTTAGGTAGTTCTCCTGATGGTAACATCTACATTAAAGAGGTGCTACATAAAGCATTTATTAGTGTGGATGAATTAGGGACAAAAGCCGGAGCAGTGACAAAAGTGGAAATGGCGGTAGAGACTGCTGCGCTCGGATACACAGTAAAATTGGACCGACCTTTCGTATTTGCTATTGTTGATAACAAAACGAATTTACCAATCTTTATTGGTACTGTGAAGGACATTGAATAAGGGCTTTCATAGCCCTTTCCAATACTTGAAAACGTAAGTTTCGTATTTAACTATATTATGATGTTAACATATAAAGTATACAAAGGAAAAAATAGACGATATCTTTGTTTATAATCTTTATGTTATACTATTCGTGCAATATAAAGGAAGAGGTTTCGTAATGAAAAAGGAAGTAATGAAATGTATCTGCAAAAGAACAAAATGTGAAAGACATGGTAAGTGTGAGGAATGTATCACGCACCATAATGAAAATAAAAAAAGTGGATTACCTTATTGCCAACGAAAAACTAAAAAAGATAATACGAATGAATAAGTGAAAGGACAATAGAAAAAAAATATATTCTATGGGATAGAGAAGTAGTTATGACATAAAATTCTCTAAGAGTGTTAAAAGGTTTTAGTCAGATGGCTTTAACCTTTTTTTATTCAATAAGTCAGATAGATGCTGGTTTACATAACAAAAAAATTACGGTACATAAAGTAGATAAAAGATATATATTGAGTTAGTAATGATATGAAAGTATTTAGTATATTTTAAATCCTAATCATTGATAAAAAATGGTAAATATGATATCGTTTCATTATAATCATTTATAACATCAATTGTGCAAAGCAAAATAATACTCAAATGAAAAATTAAAAATTAGTACGAATTTTACACTTTTCTAAGAACGTTAGTTCTAGAATTCTCAAGAAAGAACATAGTTAAATCTATTTCAAAAGGTAAACAACCAAAATACATAAGATATAGAGCTTGTAGACTAGAACCAAATTATATGTGGAGATAAAATAAACGATTTTACCTCAATTCTTTAGAAAGGATTTTGATTATGTCAAACAAACGTTTTGTAACAATTAATACTTCCACCTGGAATAACAGTCCTTATGTTCCAAAAAGTAATGGGAGAATTATATCAGAACAATGCTCAGATAACGTGACACCGGAATATTGGTATGTCGATAGTCGAGGTGGAAAATGGTCAACCCTATTTTATAGTGGTGAAACAATACATATAGGAGAGATAATACAGTTTGTATTTTGGGTACATATTAAGAAGAATTTTGGTACAACCTTTAGGGCTCAGCTATTCCAAAGTGACTGGGATAAGGCGACAACATTTGAACTTTCTAATAACTGCTCTTATTTAATTAGAAACATAGGAAAGTATTATTTATTTTCCATTCCTTACATAGCAAGTGAAGATCATATCGTTAACTATACGTTATCCATGAATGATTTTGAAGCTACTATTTTTTCTGCTGAAGAAAATGATGTAAATAAAGTAGAGTTAGTACCGACAGAAAAAGGGAAGATATCAGTAGATAGGATTAATGAAATTACAAAGGAAGAAAATGACATATGGGATTGTTCTCCTTATCAGATTGTAAAATGTTATAAGGAGGAAATCCCTAAGACCAGATTTATTGGTATAAAATACAGTGATGAAGATAGGGTCAACGGTATGTATGGTTGGCACTGGGGTCAATGGTTTGAGACAGGGAAATTTGGAGTAATTGAAAAGCTGTTAACGAAAGAGTTTCAAAAGGTATATACTGACGCGGAGGCATATATAGGTCTTGAACGTTATAAGGAGGGAGAACCTTATGAGTATTGGATAGGGATGTTTCTTCCGGAAAACAGTGTAGTCCCTGATGGTTATTCTTATGTTGACTTTAATTTTAACTGTGTAGGGGTTTGTTGGATTAAGGGACACGAAGAAAATGTTTATGGTCATGAGGGAGACTGCTATGAAGAACTAATTGAGAAAGGTATCCAAGTTCTTGAAGATAGCAATGGTGCTTGCTGGTTTTTCGAACGGTATGTATGCCCTAGATTTACAACTCAAGATAAAGATGGCAAAGTAATTTTAGATATCGGATATTTTGTGAAGTAAGAATTCTATTTTATAATAAAGTGAAAAAATCTCTGAGAAGTAAGGTATTTCTCAGAGATTTTTTCGGATATAATTAGCTCGTTCTCGGGTAAGACAGCGAACCAATCTAAATTTGTTGAAATATCTAAAGGTGTGTTGTGACAGTAATATTTAAATGGAGATTATAAAAAGATTCAATTATTAGTATTTTAAGTTTTTAAGATATATTATAAGAAATGAAGGTGGTATCATTGCTGAGAATATTTTGATATAAATTGGAAATAAAATGGATAAAAGAGTTAAATTTACCTTGACATATATAGATTATCGATATATCATAACATATATCGATAATCTATATATGGAGGGTTGTTATGATTGAGAAAAGCTTATTATCGGGAAGTACTACAATGTTGTTGCTTCGTTTACTTGAAGAGAAAGATATGTATGGGTATGAAATGATTGATACCTTACGAAAACAATCCAATAACGTGTTTGAATTAAAGGCAGGAACTTTATATCCTTTACTCCATTCTCTGGAAGAAAAGGACTTATTATTCTCGTATGAAGAAGAGGTTAATGGTAAAGTTCGTAAGTATTATAAGATATCCAAAGAAGGAAAAAAGTATTTAAAACAAAAGAAAGAAGAATGGCAGGAATATTCCAAAGCAGTAAGTAATGTATTGGGAGGAAACTGTTATGGGATGGTCTGATTATATTACTACAGTAAAAGAACAAATTCGTAATAATAAGGCAAAATTACTGATTGAAGATGAATTAAAAGATCATTTAGAGGAACAAATTAAAGCATTTGAGGAAGACGGATTAAGTTACGTAGAAGCGGAACAAAAGGCAATTCTTGATATGGGGGATCCGGTAGAAGTTGGTACAGAATTAAACCGTATACATCGTCCTAAACTAGAGAAAAAACTATTATTTACAGTGATACTCTTTAGCGCTATTAGCCTTATCGTTCAATTTGTTGTTGGAAGGGTTTTTCATTCTACTACGAGCTATTTTAATACGCAAGCAGTTTATATCGTAATCGGTATTGGAGTGATGGTATTTGTCTATTATATCGACTACACGATAATAGGAAGGTATCCATTCTTAATATGGGGAGTGTTATCACTCCTTGGTATTTATATCATTGAATATGGACACCGACATTATAACGTTTTCAACGATTTATTTTTCATCACCTTATTATTCGTACCTATTTTCGCAGGTATTTTGTTCCGCTTAAGGAAACTAAAGTTAATTGGGTTAATGTTATCAGTAATTATTGGAGCAACACCAATCTTTATAGCATTATGCGGTAGAAGTGTATCGGTAGTGATTCATTATATTGTAATCTATCTTATTATGTTAAATGTTACTGTTGGTAAACGCTGGTTTGGTAATAGAAAAATAGGTTTTGCAATTGTTTGGGCAAGTACGATTGGTATACCAGCTTTATTTATTTTGCTATGCCTAAAGTTTGGTATCCCTTTATTAAGCAATTACCAGATTGAAAGATTAAAATCTATATTCACCTATGTACCTAACCAGGATTTTACGTATCAGTCGAACATGGCAAGACAGGCATTAACCAATTCTAAAATCCTCGGTGGCAGTTCGGATATTATTAATCGGGTACCAGCTGTTGAGAGTGATTACATCCTTGTCTTTATTTTTAGTATGTTTGGTATATTAGCTGGAATTTGCGTAATTGCTCTACTTCTCTTTTTATTATATAAAGCGTTTCGAATCGCAAAAGTTCAAAAGAGTTATCTCGGATATATGGTTGGAATGGCCTGTACACTAACTTTTATAGTAGAAACATTTTTTTATATTTTTAATAATTTAGTCTCTATGAAATTTAACTTGATAATAAAACAGCAAGCACTTCCGTTCTTATCAAATGGTGCAAGAAATATTATATTTTCTTATGCAATTGTTGGTCTTCTTTTGTCTGTATATCGGAATACAGGACTAGTTTCTGACCGTACAAATAAGAAGAAAAGAAACTGGTTACAACGAAGAAGAGATATAAGGATTTTCATTAAGAGTGAGTAATTTATATATAAGGCTAGAGACTATATCTTTTGAAAAACGAGTTGATATGATAAAATGAAAATATACGTTTTCATGCCAACTAAAATACTTTGTACACAATTAGTTAGCATTCTTTTAATACGACACTATTCTTAGAGAGAAAGCATTATGTAATATCTCATTAATAGTAATAAAGTCAGAAGATAAGTGAGGTAGAAGTATGGAACAAATCGATTGTATATATCACGACAATAAAGTAGAGATGTACGACTTATTATTGGCACAATTAAAGGCAATGTTAGAAGGAGAGCAGGATGTAATTTCAAATTTAGGTAATGCTTCTGCTTTACTAAATCAAGCATTGAAAGATATTAACTGGGTAGGATTTTATCTTATGAAAAGAGGAAACTTAATTCTTGGGCCATTCCAAGGTAAAATTGCTTGTATTCACATCCCTGTCGGACGTGGGGTATGCGGTACTGCAGTGAAAGAGAAAAAGACTCAAGTTGTGAAAGATGTTCATGAATTCCCAGGTCATATCGCATGTGATAGTGCTTCTAACTCAGAAATTGTGATTCCAATGAAGAAAAGTGGAACAATACTTGGTGTATTAGATATTGATAGTCCAAACTTTCATCGCTTTGATGAGGTTGATGCAGAGTATTTGGAACAATTCGTATCCTTATTAGTGGAGTGCTGTGATTGGAAAAGTAGTCTCCAATATGATTTTTGATAGAACTCTTATGAAAGTTAGTTCTATGAGCAAAGAGGTATCTTTAAAATATTAATTAAAAACGATAAAAATACAAGCATCGAAAAGATGAAGAGATGAATTGGAGAGGTTACCTATGAATATAAGAATAGCAACTTTTAACGATATCTCAGCAATTAAAACGTTGTATCGTGTTTTATTTACTGAAATGAGTAGATTTCAACCAAAGTACTTTAAAGAAAGTGATCAGGATGCTGCATTTCTTCAATCAATATTGGAAGATAACGAGGCAGATATTATCATTGCGGAAAAAGAAGATCAGGTGATGGGTTTTGCTTTGATTCAGGCTAAAGTTACACCTGAATATGAGTGTCTCGTCTCTCATAGATTTGCTTATCTTATGGATTTGGTGGTAGACCCAAAACAAAGAGGGGATGGCACCGGAACAAAATTAATGAATGCTTGCAAGGATTGGGCTAGATGCAGAAACTTAGAGTACTTGGAATTAAACGTTTTACGCGAAAATGAAGCTGCGATAAAACTTTATGAACGCGAGAAGTTTCGAGAAGATGTAAAGACGATGAGATGTGAGTTATAAGATATTAATAAAATAACATTATTTTCGTACTGCAAAACAGCACTTGTTTAAAAATATGTTTGCTTTTAGATAAATTGATTTCTACTTCGTTGTAATTCTTTCAGAAAAGATAGATATAATAGTATCAACTACGAGTAAGGAATTTATATGAAGAGGAAGGTAATTTTCATTACTGGGGTTTTGTTTACCGCTATGGGATTTATTAATGTTTTGATAAATTCAGATTTCGCTACTATCTTTTTATACTTTTTAGCCGGTCTTTTATTCTTCAAATTATATTATTCTTGTGAGAAAAAAAGCTATTGATGAGAAGTTATAATTTGAACCTAGATAAAAATGGAGTTAGGTTTATAAGCCAAAAGTAGATATAAAATTACCGGAAAGAAAGTAATTGATAAGAGCTATATAATTAATCAAATAATTTATCTGTGATTAAATAATTATTAGAACATTTTAAGTATTTTAAGAATATTCTAGATAATGCTTGATACCTAACAAATTCCAGTATATAATAAACAAGAAATATAAATTTAACAATATAAGAGGTTGAAAAACACAATGAGAATTCGTAAATAACAACTGTATGTAAGAATGATAAGTTTAGATGAGGAAGCTTGGTTTATTTTCTGTTTGTAATTCATTTAAAATTAGAAAATTCACGTAGCTTAGATATTGTAAAAATAGGAGGTATCATTACTTTCTATTGTACATAATATGCTGGCTAATTATAGGTCCTCTATTGAGATTATCATATAGCATACAGTGTTTTTGCGTCTGGAGTGTTTTTTCAGGCTCTTTTTTTGTTGTAGAAATTTAGAAAGGTGGTGTTAACATGTTGCTTTCAAAATTACGTTTTAAAGAAAGAGTAGTAACAGAGAAATTACCTCTTATAGAGAGAGTAGTAACAGAGAAATCAATTAGGTAACCTAGCATAGAATACGACAAAATTCGTCGTAGATGCCAGGTTAGAAAGGTAGGCAGACTATGTCGAAAATAATAATTCAAAATATGTATTTTCACTATGCAGAATATTATCAGACTGTATTTGAAAATGTCAATTTAACACTCGAAACCGATTGGAGGCTAGGCCTCATAGGGAGAAATGGGAGAGGAAAATCAACTTTTCTAAAACTCTTGCATGGAAATTTAGTTCCTGATAAGGGGAATGTGGTGAAACATGTAAAAACGGAATTTTTTCCTTATGAGATAAATACTAACTATAGAGTAACTCTTGATGTGATAAAGGAGTGCATTGGGAACTTAAAGACTATGGAAGATACTATGGAGGAAATTATCGTTTCTGAGGATAAAACACGGTATCAGGAATATCAAGAGTTACTTGAACAGTATCTTGAAGCAGATGGATTTCAAATGGAAAGTCGCATTTTAAGAGAGATAGCTCTCATGAATTTACCGGAAGAGATACTAACCCGTGATTATGATGTTTTATCAGGAGGAGAAAAAACTAGACTTCAAATCATAGCAATGTTTTTACGGAATAACTCCTATGTATTACTAGATGAACCAACGAATCATCTTGATTTGGTTGGGAAAAAATTATTGGCGGAATATCTAAAACAAAAAAAGGGTTTCTTGGTTGTTTCTCATGATCGAAGCTTTTTAGATGAAGTTATAGATCATGTTTTATCAATTAATAAATCGAACATTGAAATTGAGAGAGGAACCTTTACTTCCTGGAAAGAGAATAAGGATAAAAAAGAAAATTTTGAATCCCGGACGGAAGCAAGATTAGTAAGAGAAATCAAAGCTTTGAATAATCAATCAGTTATGAAACGTGATTGGGCTAGTAGTGCTGAGAAAACTAAGAATAATCACGGAAAGTTTGAACGTTCTAGCGGTTCACGAGCAGCACAGTTTATGATGCATGCAAAAAGAGCTGAGGATAGGGTAATGAAAAACCTAGAGGAAAAAAGTAAGCTGTTGCAAAACTTTGAAGTAGCAAAGGAGCTAGAAATTAAACAGAAGGCATTAGAGGGTTATACCATATTAAGAGTAAAAGATCTTTCCTATGGATATGATGGCGGTGTCTTATTCTCACATCTAAACTTTAAAGTAGCGCTAGGTGACCGTATTTGGATTCGTGGGAATAATGGCTCTGGGAAAAGTACTTTATTAAAATTGATTGCAAAACATCTAGAGTCCAATGGTATCAATTACTTTGATGAAATACAGATTACAGAGTCTTTTCAAGAACCATTATGGAATTCCGGATATATAACAGATTATATTAAAGAGGATAGTAAACAACATCAAATTTATGAGTTATGTGGTCTTTTTGACATTCCGAGCGAAACTTTACTTCGACCGTTTGAAACATTTAGTGGGGGAGAGAAGAAAAAATTAGACATTGCAAGAGCTTTAGTTTGTGATAATCAATTAATTCTTCTGGATGAACCACTCAATTTTATGGATATTTACTTTCGAGAACAATTAGAAAAAGCGATACTACAATACCTACCAACGCTTATATTTATTGAACATGATGAATGGTTTGGTAATAGGGTAGCAACCAAGATAATAACTTTAGATTAATTACTTTGGATGGTGGTGTTCAATAATATAGTGATTTCAACAATATGGTGGTGTTCAATAATATGGTGTTATTCCATGATGGTAAGTATGAATTAATAAGAAATTATGAGTCTAAAAAATAAGCACAAATTAGGGACAATTCTGCTATCCGTTTTCTGCAATAAATTTAGCAATTATGTGTGAATAGAGTTTGACGTAACCGTATTATTACTTTATTATTATATTATAGCTTATCACAAGGAGATGTTCGCGAGTGTACTTTATCTTGTATAGGGCAAAGAATAAGATTAGTTAGTAAACATTCAATAAAATTAGTTTTTCGCGATTCTTACATGGTATTACCAAGTTTCATCACCTGTAGTAAACATGAGTTACTTAAGAGCATAGTGAACAATTGTATTTGCCGTGTGTATGCGTTGAATACAATTAGTATGCTAACATAACTGGTAACAAAATTTTTTCCATCTGAATAGAATGGAACAATGATTATGAATGGGGGAGGAAAGTGAAAAATATATTTATTGGGTTATTATTTATCTTTCTTAATTTTAATTTGAATCTAGGTGGTATGCAGATAGATTTGCTACCAAATTTTGTAGGTTATTTGCTTATGATTAAAGGGATTGACGAACTCATCAAAGAAAGTGAATTTTTTGATAAGGTAAGACCTTGGGCAGTTATTATGGCCTGTTATACAGGTGTTATTTTCTTCCTTGATTTAATTGGTGTATCATACCAATTACAAGGTTTCTCAATTATTTTGGGTATTATTAATATGAGTATTTCGTTCTTTATATTATATCAAATCGTAAGTGGCATCATTGATATAGAGCAGAAGTATGGAATTATTTTAGAGGGAGATAAATTAAAATCCTTATGGAGTTGTATGACAATATTTGATGTGTTAATTTACGTTTCATTATTTTTTCCTGCATTTACAGTTGTTCTATCGATAATTGCAATAATTATTCATATCATATTTTTAATAGCATTTAATAATTCTAAAAATTTATATTATAATGAACGGGATAAATTTTTTCATAGTTAAGTAATCTTAGATTATTTAACCTCATCAAGGAAGTCCTCCTCTTCTGTAAGCGGAGTAAGGACTAACTTGTTTTAAAATGCCTCCTAGTGGCAATGAGGTTATTAGCAAGTAGCGTAAGCGGATTGCGAATAACCGCTTTGACTCGCAGAGTTTTATTAACTTTAAATAGTTTTTCATGGCAAGGAAGTTTTTCAAAGATTGCTTTACTTGTTTAGAAATGAGGATTAGTATGTACCAAATCACAGTAGAAAATTTTGATATACGTAAGATATGTTATTCTGGGCAATGTTTCCGTATGAAGGAAATTAGTGAAATTACATTTGAAGTTGTAGCATATGGACATTATTTAAAAATCAACCAACAAGATAACGAATTGACATTATCTTGTACTGAAGATGAATTTCAGTCGATTTGGAAGGAATATTTGGGGTTGAATGTTGATTATGATACCATTACTGGACTTGTAAATGAAAATGATCGATATATGAAAACAGCGATGTCTTTTGGGTGGGGAATACGTATCCTAAAACAAGAGTTATGGGAGACAATTGTTTCCTTCTTAATTTCACAACAAAACAATATTCCAAGAATAAAAAAGAGTATTCAAATGCTCTGCGAACGTTATGGTGATGAGAAATTAAATGAGAATGGCGATGTATATTATACATTCCCAAAACCAGAAGCCTTTCAGCATTTGACGGATAGTGAATTAAAAGAATGTAATTTGGGCTATCGTACGAAATATATCCTAAGAACTGCGGGAGCAGTTGTAGATGGTAGTTTTGATTTAGAAGGTTTACCAAAGTTAAGCTATGAAGATGCGAAAAAAGAGCTGATGAAATTATATGGTGTTGGTATCAAGGTATCAGAATGTATCTGTTTATATGCACTTCATCATTTTGATGCTTTTCCAATTGATACACATATTCAAAAAGTATTGGAAGTAAATTATCCAGGTGGATTTCCTTTTGATAAGTATAGAGGGTATTCGGGAGCATTACAACAATATGCTTTTTATTATGATTTATATGAGGCAAAGATAGGTTAAGCAAGAAAAAGGAAGTTTCGTGAACTTTTTTATGCAATAAATAAAGGACTAATCTGTATTTAGTAACTAGGTAGACGTAAGGAATATTTTCAGATTTATAGTATGAGGTATTACATTTACGGATGTTATACCTCATACTATGGATAAAAAGAGCAGTGAGCTCTACAACTAACTGTTCCCATAACGGATTATTAAAATAGCCCATGATTATATTTGAATTGTGCAAATACCATTATTGCGAGCCCACTGATAAAACAAATTCCAAAAGCGAACCAACCATATGCAGTATGCGATAAAAAGCCAATAATACCTGTTAAAATCGTTCCTATTCCTATAAGCATCGTTGCCTTACCCATTTTACTTGTATAAGGTTTCTTATCTGCTTCAGATACTTTCGTATAATGATAATCATGTATAAGAGTTATCTGTTCTTTTTTCCATATTCTCCAGCCTGTAAAAACAAACAAACTGCCTAGTACTAACATTAAAATTACTTCAAACAAAGACATTTCAACACCCCCAAGTTCCTATTTACCACGTTGTTTTTCATCTATATTATACCACTAAAAATATTCTAAGTTACATCTGTTTTGAAAAAATACTTTACAAACAGATTCATCAATAGTACCAGCATTTCTTAGTATCAAACTCTTATCAAAACATTTATTATATGAAAGGTAGTCAAGTTGAACTGAAACAGATTGTTTATTTCTTGCATAGAAAAGCACACCTATTTCAGATGTGCTCTCTATAATACGATGTATTTGATTAATAAACACGACTACTTGTCGCTTTCTAATAGTTCTAATCTATTATGGATACTTGTTCCTTTTCACTTTCTGATACCTTTGGTAATGAAACCCCTAATTTATCAATTGTAATAAGTTTAAGAAGAGCATCTAAAATTGTGGAACTAGAGGAAGCACCTTCTTCGCCTGAATTCCCCATCGTAACGATAGTCTTTGGAACAATGTCTACATGGGTATTCTTTATAGCATCTGCTAATTTATCTGTGATTTCTTGGATAATTCTATATTCAGATCCACCATATGCTTTTACCTGGGCATCGATAGCTTGAGCTTTTGCTAGACCAATATTCGATTCTTTTGATGCATCAGCTTCACCTTCTAAGCGAACTTTAGAAGCATTCGCTTTCGCAAGAGCTATGATTTGATTTGCTTCTTGTTCTGCTTTACTTGCTAGAGCAGCACCGTTATTTCCTTCTATTTCAATTTGTATCTTTGATTTTGTTAGATAACTTTGTTGTTCTGCAATTGCCTGGGCTTCACGAAGTGATTTTTCACTCTCCGCAGCAGACTGTTGCTTCTGATATGTAATTTTCTTTTCTTCCGCAATTTGTCTTTCTCTAAGCTGAGTTAGAATATTTTCAATTTGTATATCATCTTTGGATGATTTTGGAGTACCAATCAAAACCTCTTCTAATTGAAGATTGTACTTGTTGAATTTTTCTTTCATTTCTACAACAGCTCTTTCTCTGATAGAACTACGTTCTTGAATTAACTCTATTAATGTTTTTGTTTGTGCAACATCTTTAAAGTATGCACTAACTAGCGGATCAAGTGATTGGTTTACAAGCATGCTAATATCACCAAATCGTTGTATTACCCAAGGCGCTTGCTTGTAATCGATATGCATAACCACAGAAAGTGGGAGAGATGGTTCGAAGGCATCCTTTGTGATAATATCAACTTCCGATAGATTTTGATCGTATTTGTGTTCCCCAACTTCACCACGGTTCCATTTTAATATGATATTCGTTGTAGGTACTAAAACCACTTTCCCTGCATCGGTATTAAAAGCATATTTTCCAGGCATCAACGGTTTTTGTAAAACACCTTTACAACCGGTCTCCACAAGTTCTCCATGTTTGTAGTCTGCACCAGTAGTATCAACTCCTTGTGCCCCAAAGAAACTAACTACAACTCCAACATTACCAATTGGTACCACAGTCTTTGGACGAAATTCTACGGTTGCAAATAAACGATTGATGTAATAAGTACCATCAGTTAATACTTCAATTTGCTTTCCTCTACGTCCACCAAGCTCAATAAATTTCTCTGGATCTTGATAACTTGAGTGACCTTCTCCAACGTAAGGAGCTATTATTTCTCCTTGTTGTAATGGAAGACTGTCATGGATTGTAACGATACCCATCAAGTCACTGGATTCATTTCCTCTTCCCATAATGATAACAGGAACAAAAGCATTTCGTTGAATTAATGTCTGTTGCATACTCTCAAGTTCTAGTCGTTCTTTTTTAGAAACATTCAAAATTGCTTTAATGTCATTCAGAGTAATTACCACAAACTGAGCTAAATTAATCGCATAAGTACCTTCTCTTAGGATCCCACGTTGCGGTCCTTTTTGGCCACCATTTTTTAAAAATCCTCTTACATCTTGAAAATTATTTGCTTCTGGAATTACTTTACCTAGAGACTGTGTTGGTGAGAGCGGAATACCATCTTTTGCAAAAATATATGCTATTTGTCCTTGAGGTATTGTAATTAATGGATACTTATGAATACGGTACATTAGTGTAGAGCGAAAGTGAATACCACCCCGTAGTAAATCTGGAGAATAACCTGCTTCGCCATTGAGAGCTATGATTGAATTTCTTAACGACCCATGAATACTCCACCATTTTTCTACGACAGCAACCTCATTCGACCGAATCATTCGAAGCCCAAGAATTTGAAAAATTAGTACGTACACAGCTAAAAGAATGCCGCCAATTAGTAATGCTACGACATATAGATTCATAAAAATTTCCCCTTTCTTTGATATTTTTTATTAGTAAATGAAAGATTAACTAGTCTCAAAACTAATTTATTATATTCTATTATTTTAGTGTTTAGAATTTATATCTAAACGTTTTCTATCACCAAAATGTCAATAAAAAGGTACTAAAAATATATAAAATTCAATATTGATTATGGTCTCCATGAATTTATTAGTTTCTGTTAGTTTAGAATGTATTGATAAATTTGAAGAATAGATCGATATGAAGAATAGATAGATATGAAGAATTGATAAATATGAAAGATTGATCGATATGAAAGATTGACAGATATAAAGATTGATAGATTTGAATAAATAGATTGTATGAATAATCTGGTGATATACTTGAGAATCATTAACCAATGGTATATACTGTAAATGTATTTTTAATAAAGTGTGGCAAAGATGCAGAATCCATATTTCAGCAATTCCATTCTTAATTATCTTAGTACCATCTTACGATTTTTTAATATAGGTAGAGATGAGTTTTTTCCTATTTCTTGAACAATTAATTGTATTTGATATAATGGAGTTAGTTATGAAAATCGAATTTATGTGAGGAAACCTAAATGTTTCATACAAGAAGAAAAAGATTACCATTAAAAACAGTATACTATGCTTCATTTCTATGTTTTATTGTTATTCCAATCTTAGTTGTTTTAATTCTATCCTTATTATTTTTGAATAAGCAGTTTAAAAATCAGGCTATCGAAACCATGAAACGTTCCCATGAAACTATAATAACTGAGCTTGTATCTGATATCAATGTGATGTCTATGAGACTTTCTCATTTGATTTATACCAACAATAATGAAATATTAAAATATGCCGCAGGTACAGATACGAAAGATTTAAATACAAGATATTCCTATGAACAAAAATTATATGAATCTGGCAATCTTGCTCTTGAACCAGTGAAGAATATTGTCTCCGTTGGTTTTTATATGAAAAGTGGGAAAGAAACTTATATTAAAAATAGTATCAACCGATCATCAAAGGAAATTAAAGAATCAAAATGGTATCAAGCAGCATTAGAACATCCAAACACTGTCTGTGTAGGTTCCTATGATACGATATCAGCAAATGATCTTTATACTGGAGGAAGAAAAGATTTATTGATACTGGTTTTTGCGTTAGCACCTGACGTCACAACTGACCGTTCTCAAAAGGTTGAAATGGTTATGTTTTATCAAGTAGCTGGTGCTTCGGATCGTATAAAAAGATATAACCTAGGGTATAGACAAGGAGAGAATAAGCTTGGTATTACACAGATAACTAGTTCTGAGGGAGTAGTGTTTTCAACCCAAAATGAAACTGAGATTACTAATTTAAAGAAAGGATATACAAAAGTAGTATCTCCTTTCGAGTTTAATGATACTATCTGGTACATCGAAAGCTATATAAAGACATCGGTATTAACAGAGGATTATTGGGATAGTGCGCGGATTATCCTTAGTGTAGCAGTTCTTGTTTTGTTATTATCGGGTTATTATTCTAGATACTTCTTAAGAAGTATTGTGAAACCAATAGAAGAGATAAGTGATGGCCTTCGACAGGTGGAGGAGGGAAATCTCGAAGTACATATCGTGTCAAGGGGTCAGTCCGAAGTTAGAACTATGATTCATCAATTTAATGCTATGGCACGTAGAATGAAATCGTTAATTCATGAGTATGAGGAGCGAGTAAGGAATGTTGAAAAGAATCCGGGGGATTATTTTGCGGCTTTAATTCAAAAAGAAATAACTCCATTTGAAGTTAATCAAAGATCGAAGGAATTCTTTATGGAGAAATACGCTATCCTCGGTTTTTATATCGAAAACATTCATAATAAGGAAAGTGATAAGGAAAGTATATTTAAATTAACGAATAGCTTTGAAAGAAATCCAAGATTTGTTTCAAGATGTTTCTTATATTTAGAAAATGCCTACTTCTTTTTAGTTTTTTATCGTATTACTGAGGTCGATTATCTATCGAAAGTAACTAAAATGGCTGAGGAAATACAGCGTGAGAGTCAAAAAGAGTTTGGAATACAAATAAACATTGCAATCGGACCAGAGACATTTGGTTATTCTGAGTTTGAAAATCAGATAGCGAATGTCAAAAACAAGATGTGCTTTCGACACCTGTTTGGTAATCAAGCCATCATTGATTTAAATCAAAATATAGAAAAACAAAGTGAGATATTATTATTAGTTAGAAATTATGAACATTTAGCAATAGCTCTGTCAATAGCGGATGAAAAAAATTTGGTACAAGAAAAAGAAAAATTGTTTGAATTACTTAACAATAAGTCAATGAATGAAAACAAACTACATGTATTTGCTGCTATTTTAGCAATTGGAAGGTTTTCAATGGATAACAATAGTTTTTCTGAAGTTTTTGGACAGAAGTATAATTACTTAGACAAAATCAATCGTATTGAGGATTTGAGGAACTTAAAATTGTGGTTAACGAATTATTTCGCTTGGATCATGGACTATTCAGCTACAAAACTTAATGTGACAGAAACTGATGTTACAATAAAGGCAAAACGTTACATTATCGATAATTATGAGGATGCTGACTTATCTCTTATTAAGGTTGCGGAGTATGTTGGGTTAAATGAAAAATACTTTACTAGCCGGTTTACAAAGGAGACTGGAGAAACCTTTACATCGTATCTAACAATGGTACGAATTCAAAAAGCAAAAGAGCTACTAAAAAATACAAATTTTAAAGTATATGAAATATCTGAAATGGTTGGTTATCATAATGTAGAACATTTTAACAGAATGTTTAAAAAATTAAATAATATAAGTCCAGCACAATATCGTAAGGGAACTACTTAATTCAAAGAGCAGGGGCAAACTGAATGTTCTTTAGAAAGTGATAAACTTTTTAATGAAATATCAGTTTGTCTGTGCTCTTTTGCTAATGACGCTGGTTGATATCACTAAAATGCGTCTCATATCTTACTTTTTATCATCTTTTCTAACCTTGTATTAAGAACCATAAAAGTAATGATGTGAAAATAAATCAATAAAAATGAAAATATGAAATGGAATCAATCTCAGAAAATTGATATTCTGATGGTACAAAGAAAGGGAGGTATACATTATGCGAAAAAAAGTTCTAGCAACAATTTTAACATGTACAATGGTAGCGTCTGTATTTATGGGATGTGGTAACAAATCAGAAGATACTTCAAAAGACACTGCGAAAACACCTACGCAAGAAGCAGGTGATACTACGGGGACCAAAACACAGGGAACTGAAAGTCCTTCAAAAGAAGAATTAAATGGAACAATTACTTTTGCAATCTGGGATAACAATTTAAATGAATTTATTGAACAAAATGATATGGTTGGAAAGTTTCAGAAAGAATATCCTAATATTGAAATTGAAGTGGA
>NZ_DAMADT010000020.1:75004-79444 GCF_031997925.1 Lachnoclostridium sp.
CCAGAAATCATGTTTAATAAACCATTTACCTTATCAAGATTTAAAGATTACTTATTAGATTTAACAAGCACCAAGGCTTGTGAAAACAATGAATTAGCTTCTGGATACGCAATTAACGGTAAGGTTCTTGGTATTCCAATGACTTCAGGCTATGAGTATGTATACTATTGGAAAGATCTGTTTAAAGAAGCAGGTGTTTTAGTTCCAACTACATGGGGAGAATTTGAGGAAGTAGCTAAGAAATTACAAGAGTTCTATGGTAAGGATGATCCCAATTTTATGGCAATTGCCTGTGGTTTAAAGGATGAGTGGCCAGATTATCCTTATATGGAATTTATGCCAGCCCTAGAGTCTGGTAATGGTCAGAACTGGAATCTAATGGCTACACAAGATGCTCCATTTGCAGAAGGTAACGATATTAACAAAGCATATAATAAGATATATTCCTTATTTACCTCTGGAGTTTTAGGAAAAGATCCATTAGGCCTTGGGAATGATCAGGTAACCTCTTTATTTGCGGTTAAAAAAGCAGCTATAATTGCACTTGGTGATTGGGGACTCCAAAACATTAAGAATGGTGCAGAAGATATTTCTCAGTTAGGAACTTTCTATTTACCAACAAGAAATACAAAAGACGATCCTTATAATGTGATTGTTCAAGGTGACTCCTTCATGGGTGTAACTACACACTCAAAAAACCCAGATGCAGCCTTAGCATTTGTAGAATGGTTCTATTCTGATGCATGGTATCCATCTTACATAAACTATGTTTCCTCCGCATCCTCCATGACGAATTTTCCTAAGGACAAGGAACCTATCTTAGCAGAGTCTGATGAGCTTTGTCCTGACAAGGTTCTCATTATGTATGATGGTGGTGGCGATAATTTTACTGCTATTCAAAATGAGACAACATTTGACTATAAGAAACTTGGAGCTCAGATGTTAACTGACGGTTTTGATCTAAAGAATACACTGACTGAACTAGATTCTAAGTGGAAAGATGCAAGAGCAAAATTAAATATTAAATAATTGATTTCCTATGTAGCATGAATTCAAAGAGGTTGTTGCAAAACTTTTGCGACAACCTCAATTCATAAAAGGGAAGTCATATGAATCTTTCTACCACCAGGAGGCAGTAATGACCAAATTAAGTAAGAAACGAAAACAATTTATTATCATAGCATTAGTCATACCTATGCTATTACTAATTGCATTTGTAGTATTTCCAGCAATTGATCTTTTCCGCATGAGTTTTACGAACTGGGATGGTTATTCGAAAGAGAGCCAGCTAATCGGAATAGATAACTATATATCCATGTTTAAGAACAAAGATTTATGGATGTCATTAAAGAATAATGCAGTATATTTTTTTGTTCATCTAGTCATGATTGTAGTAGAATTAGCATTTGCAGTGTTATTAACTAGTAAATTACGAGCTGCTAAGTTCTATAAAACAATGGTATTTATGCCATATATTATCAATGGGGTAGCGATTTCCTATGCTTTTTCCTATTTTTTCTCACCTATAAATGGAGCATTTGATGCAATCTTGCAGATGCTTAATTTAGAACATCTTATACGAAACTGGCTTTCAGATACTAAAATTGTAAATTATGTATTATCGTTTGTCTCTGTTTGGAGGTTTAGCGGTTATCATGTTATTTTATTCATGGCTGCACTACAATCCTTGCCACAGGATGTCGAAGAAGCAGCAAGAGTGGATGGTGCAAGTGCATGGCACTTATTTAAATACGTACAGATTCCTGGAATTATGTTAATGGTAGACTTCGTATTGTTTGACAATATCAGAGGTGCATTACAAGTATTTGATATTCCGTTTGTAATGACAGCTGGAGGTCCTGGTTATGCCTCTTCAACCTTTACCCTTTATACAATTAAGACCGCATTTACCTTTTCTAACTTTGGTCTAGCATCGACAATGGCAGTCGCAATCATGGTAATGATTGTAGCTATATACCTAATACAAAACAAATTAATTCATGGTTTTATATTAAGGGACAAGAGAAAGTAGATTCAAGGTCGGGTTTAAGATGATATTTTATGGAGATCTGTGCTTCGCACAAAGTCCTCATTTCGGAAAGGGAAAGGTTTGTTATATGCATAAAAAAGTTATTCATCAACTTTCAAAGCAAGTTTTATGCTTAGGAATGGTTGTTATTGTATTAGCACCAATTCTTCTGACTTTATTTGCAGCACTAAAGACAAAAGGAGATATGGTTTCTACTTCACCTTTATGGTTACCAAAGTGGAATAAGATTACTTTAGATAATTTCAAAAAGGTTTTAAACAACAAATACTTATTGATAGGCTTTAAAAACACTGGTATAATATTAATAATTTCGATTTTCTTTAATATAATGTTCGGTACCATCACCGCATTTATCTTAGAGAGATTTGAATTTAGAGGAAAAGCAGTTATAATAGCCTTGTTTTTCATTGGTATGCTGATTCCTAGTTTTGTTACTGAAATTGCAAGATTTCAAGTAATTCAAAAGCTTCATCTATATAATACCTTAGGAGCGCCAATTGTTATATACATCGCTTCTGATCTAATGCAATTATATATTTATAGACAATTTATATCTGGTATCTCTGTGGCACTTGATGAGGCAGCTTTGTTGGATGGATGTTCTTATTTTGGGTTATTTACTAGAATAATATTTCCACTACTTGCACCAGCGACAGCTACCGTATGTATTATCAAGGCAATTAATATTATTAACGATATGTACATACCTTATCTCTATATGCCAAAGAATAAACTAAGAACCCTAACTACCTTTTTAATGGATTACGCTAATGCGCAACAGGGTTCCTGGCAGACACTTGCTGCCGGTATTATTATCATTATGATACCTACGATTTTGATCTATATCTTTTTTCAAAAATATATACTCGCAGGTGTTGCAGCTGGAGCAGTAAAAGAATAAAAATACATAGAAAAGAGAGAGAACATGAAGGCAGAATTAACATGGTTGGATAACCCAGAAGTGTTTCGTGTCAATCAGTTAGCAGCTCACAGTGATCATCCATTTTATCAGAGTAAGGAAGATATGATTCAAAGTGCTTCTGAGGTTCCCTTTAGTCAGAACTTTACCCAGAAAAACATCTTACTACAATCGTTAAATGGTGCATGGCAATTTCGTTATTCAGTGAGTGCAAAAGAAAGACCAGCGTATTTCTATCAAGAAGATTTTAGCGCCGACGATTTCGATGAAATTGCAGTTCCTTGTCATATTGAATTAGCAGGTTATGATAAAATACATTATATTAATACAATGTATCCATGGGAAGGTCATTATTATCGAAGACCGGCTTATAGCTTAGGAAATGATGGTTTGAAAGGAACCTTTAGCGAGGCTTCTTATAATCCAGTGGGATCTTATCTGAAACGTTTTGATTTAGAAAAAGGTCTACTTGGAAAAAGAGTATGTATTAGTTTTGAAGGCGTAGAACAAGCAATGTATGTCTGGTTAAATGGACAATTTATTGGATATGCAGAAGACAGCTTTACCCCTTCGGAATTTGATTTAACTCCTTACATAAAAGAAAAAGGTAATATTTTAGCGGTAGAGGTTCATAAAAGAAGTACGGCAGCATTTCTAGAAGATCAAGATTTCTTCCGATTCTTCGGTATCTTTCGAAATGTTACCTTGTATGCAAAACCAGAGATACATATTGAAGATATGTGGATTAAACCACACTTAAATGAAGATAACACTTCTGGAAAACTTGGATTTGAGTTAAAGATGTCAAATCGGATTGATTTAGGAACAATTACACTTAAGCTTCAAGATGATAATCATAAAATTATCCTTGAAAATAGCATAGAAGCGAATGAAAATGTAAGTTATGAATCAGACATAGAAAATATTATACCTTGGTCATATAAAACTCCATATTTATATACGGTGATTCTTGAAGTATATGATATCAATGGAAATTTAGTTGAAATCGTTCCATATAAGGTAGGATTTCGAAGGATCGAAATCAAGGATAAGCTAATCCTTCTCAATGGTAAACGACTAATATTTAATGGTGTGAATCGTCATGAGTGGAGCCAGACTGGTGGAAGATGTATTACTTTTTCTGATATGCAAACAGATATGAAACTGATACTTCAAAATAATATCAACGCTGTTCGTACCAGCCATTATCCAAATCAGATACCTTGGTATTATCTTTGTGATGTAAATGGAATATATGTAATGTCAGAGACGAACTTGGAATCCCATGGATCGTGGCAGAAGACGGGGGGAATTGATGCCTCTTGGAATGTACCGGGTAGTATCCCTGAGTGGAAAGAAACAGTAATTGACCGTGCAAGAACTAACTTTGAAACCTTTAAGAATCATACATCAGTACTATTTTGGTCATTAGGTAATGAATCCTATGCTGGGGATAATATTGAGAGTATGA
>NZ_DAMADT010000020.1:79454-84619 GCF_031997925.1 Lachnoclostridium sp.
AATCAATTCTTTAAGGAAAAGGATGCAAGCAGACTTGTGCATTATGAAGGCGTAGTACATAACAGAGCTTATGAAGCTACCATTTCTGATGTTGAGAGCCGTATGTATGCGTCTTCTAAGCAAATAGAGGAATATTTGGACTCAAATCCAGCAAAACCTTTTATTTTATGCGAATATATGCATGATATGGGAAATTCTTTGGGTGGGTTAAAATCATATATTGATTTGATACCTCGTTATGAGATGTATCAAGGTGGATTTATCTGGGACTTTATCGACCAAGCATTATTAGTGAAAGATGAGGTATCAGGTGAAATGGTGCTTCGATACGGTGGAGACTTTGACGACAGACCTTCTGATTATGAATTTTCGGGAGATGGAATCGTATTCGCAGATAGGACTGAAAAACCAGCAGTACAGGAGGTGAAATATTACTATGGATTGTATTAATCATAAGGATCCAAATAAATTACAGATTGTATATGGAGACACAGTTTTTGGAGTTCATGGCAATGGTTTTCATTACCTCTTTTCTTATCAGGTGGGTGGTATGGAATCCTTAGTAATAGACGGAAAAGAGTGGTTGTATCGTAGTCCAAAACCGACCTTTTGGCGAGCAACAACATGCAATGACAAAGGGAGCGGATTTCCATTACGCTCTGGAATGTGGCTAAGTGCTGACTACTTTATCAGATGCAGTAAGATTGTATTAAAAATAGATGGTAAAGAGAAAAAACCTCAAATAGGACCTGAGAATAATCAATATTCAACAGAAGAATTTGCCTCTAACGCCTCAATTACATTTACGTATGAGACAATAACTGTTCCTTCTACAACTGTAGACGTAGAATATGAGATGCTTCCAACTGGTGTTATCAATGTAAATGTTCACTATCATGGCAATACTACCCTACCAGAGTTACCTGTTTTTGGAATACGCTTTATTATGCCAACCAAGGCTACCTCCTATCGTTATGAAGGACTATCAGGAGAAACCTATCCAGATAGAATGGATGGAGGAGTAGAAGGAATCTATGAAATAGAAGGTCTTCCAGTTACGAAATATTTGGTACCTCAGGACTGTAATGTACACATGAAGACTAAATGGGTAGAGGTGTACCGAAATACTACGAAAAATAATACCGATCATGATAGCGAGAAATTCGGTTTGAAAATTTCTAGTATTCATAAAAAATTTGCATTTTCTTGTATCCCTTATACCGCTCAGGAACTTGAGAATGCGACTCATCATGAAGAACTTCCTTTACCGAGACGTACAGTTCTATCTATCCTAGGAGCTGTCAGAGGTGTAGGAGGAATTAATAGCTGGGGTGCAGATGTGGAGCCAGAATATCATATCAATGCAGGTGAGGATATATGCTATTCTTTCCAGATTAGTAAAGCAAAATTAATGTAGAAGTTTCTTGCTCCGAAATGTTTGGATGTGGTTTTGATAATACAGAAGCATTTCAACAGGAATTGTTAAACTATAGAAACTTAGTATAATTAAAATTAAAAATTATAACATCAGAACTATCAACTATTATTGGTTGATAGTTTTTTTAAAGAGAAAACCTCAATCAAAGTTAATATTTGGTAAATAAATATTGAATAATGATATGATAAATAGTAATCTATTAAGAAAGGATATTTATATTAATTTGAGGAGGTATATTAGGGTGAAAAGTATTAAACCAGGACGCGGGCCCTCTGCGATGGGTGCTATGGGTTCTATTATAAGTGTTGTTTTCGGTATATTTTGGACTATTATGGCATCATCGATGGATGCACCGTTTTTCTTTTCTTTGTTCGGTATCATATTCATAATTGTGGGTATCGTACAGACATTCTATCATTTTAATAATGCGACAGGTACAAATCGATTTTCCAAGTATGATATTATGGACAGTTCTGAAGAGTCTGATCCTCTTCAGGAAGTGTTTGGAAAAAATAGAAACTCAGAAACTACAACTTCAAATCTTGACAACAGTGAAAGTTTCAGTTTTTGCCCATATTGTGGTATCAAAATAAACTCAGATTTCGAATTTTGCCAAAAGTGCGGTAAGAAGTTACATTAGCCATATTAGCTTACTTTATAGAAAAAACATAAACAGTAATTTACATATCAAACAATAAATAAAAAGGAAGGATAAATAGTATGAAGCAGGTTGTAATACCAAATACAGATTTGAAAGTATCTAATATTTGTCTAGGTGCAGGTAACTTTGGTGATAAGCTAAACGAAGAAGAAGCATATCAAGTCCTAGATGCCTTTATTTCAGCTGGTGGTAACTTTATTGATACAGCGAAAGTATATTGCTGTTGGGCTACAGGCGATAACAGCAGTGAGCAATACATAGGAAGATGGCTTAAATTAAGAAACGCTTATCAAAATGTCATGATAGCGACAAAAGGTGCTCATTATAACTTAGATGATCAAGAAAAAAGATCTCGCGTGAATAAAAAAGAGGTAGCAATTGACTTAGAGGAGAGCTTACAAACTTTGGGCCTGGACTGCATTGGAGTATATTATCTTCATCGAGATGATAATCAAATACCAGTGGAAGAGATCGTAGATTTTTGCGAGGAATTTGTTAAAGAAGGAAAGATACGTTATTATGCCTTTTCTAACTGGGATATAGACAGAGCAGTGAGTGCTTTAGATTATGCAAAAACTACAGGAAAAAAAGGCTTTGTAGCATTATCAAATCAATACAGCCTAGCTTATGTAAAGAAAGAAAATAACATGAATCCGGATAAGACACTTAGTTTGACTGACATGGATTACCTAGCATGGCATAAGAAAACGGGTATCCCTTTGATCCCTTATACCTCTGTTGCAAATGGATTTTTTGAGAAATTACGAAATAGTGGTGCATATCATAATGGCACTGCACAACCGGAACTTCTAAAGAATACAATGTCTGAAAGGATGATAAGAGCTTTTATTAATCCTTGCAATTTAAAGAGATATGAAATCTTAGAAGAACTGCAAAAAGAATATGGATATTCCATGATTGAATTATCGCTTGCTTATTTAACCAATCACAGTGCACCGATTATTCCAGTGGTTTCTGTCCGTAGTACTGCGCAATTAGAACCTGTAGTACGGGCAAGTGAAATTGTATTACCAAAGGATGTAATAACTAAACTTGATGAATGTTCGAACTAATATTATGGTACCAATTGAAAATATGGATTGTTGGTTTAATAATAAAATATTGATTGTTGACTTAATAACAAACTTTTGAACGGTAGTATAAGAACCATTATATAAAGTTGAGGATTCTTATCGATGGAGAAGTAATATGCTATGTCATATTCTTTACGTGCAAAAAGGAGGTCTCTATGAATTATCAAAATCCTATAATTAGGGGATTTTATCCTGATCCAAGTGTATGCTCTGCAAATGGTAAATATTATCTAGTTTGCAGTTCCATGCAGTATTTTCCCGGTGTGCCTTTATTTGAAAGCGAGGACTTGATAAACTGGACTCAGATTGGCCACTGTCTCACAAGACCTGATCAGATTGCACTACAAGGGGTCAGTAGTTCAGGCGGGGTTTTTGCTCCTTCTATACGATATTATGAAGGTCGTTTCTACATGACCACCACGAATGCTACCACTCAGCAGAATTTTATTGTTTGGACGGATCATATCTATGGCGAATGGTCCGACCCTATTTTCATTGATCAGGACGGAATCGATCCATCTCTATTTTTCGAAAGCGGAAAAAGTTATTTTATGAGCAACGGATCTGATGCAGAAGGAATATCAGGTATCGTGCAATGTGAAATCGATATCAACACAGGTAAAAAGCTTTCTCCGAGTAAAACTATCTGGCAGGGTTCCGGTGGTCGTTATTTAGAAGGACCCCATTTATATAAAATCAAAGATTATTATTATCTGGTAGCTGCAGAGGGAGGGACTGAATATGGTCATATGGTCACCTATGCTAGAAGTACTTCTCCTTACGGTCCCTTTGAAGCCTACCCTAGCAATCCGGTCCTTACGAACAGAAACCTAGGTGGTTTTCAAATACAAGGTGTCGGACATGGTGATTTGATCGTAGCTCCTGATGGAAGCTTTTGGATGCTACACTTGGGTTTCCGTCAGACAGGTAAGTGGACTACCTTCCATCATTTAGGGAGAGAAGTATTCCTGTCACCGGTGAGATTTCATGATGATGGATGGTTTACTGCTGGCACAAACGGTACTACTTCAGAATATATCGAGGTACCTTTTACATATAAAGAGCAGGAGTTCCAAACCGAATATACTTTTTGTAATACAGCCTTTGAACAGGATTGGTGCTACCTAAGACATCCTTCTAGAGAAAACTATTCATTATCCCAAAGCCAGATTATTTTAAATGGAAATAGTATCTCACTTGATGATGTTGATTCCCCAACTTTCATCGGATTAAGGCAGAAAGAATTCTGCTGTCGCATAAATTGTGATATTGAAATTGACCGTGGAGAAGCAGGTATAACTTTTTACATGGACGAAAACCACCATTATGATCTTGCAATATCCAAATATCCAGAAGATTTCCGAGTAGTCGTACGATTATGTATTGGTAATATAAAATCCATTGAAGCTGAATATTCTCTCGGTGATAGCAATCGTGCTTCCTTCATAATTGATTCTAGCAGCCAAGAGTACAGTTTTTATGTCAAATCAGAAAATGGTATCATCCATCTTGGTACCGGGTTGACCCGGTATCTTTCCTCTGAAGTTGCTGGTGGATTTACCGGAGTTATCATTGGTTTATATGCTTTTGATCGATACTCCATTAATACTGCTAAATTCAAAGATTTCAAATGTGAATACTTGCTTGAATGATTATTTTTTATCAAAAAATGATATTAACAGAAGGATACGATACTATGAAAATTTTAAAAAATGTTTTATGGATTTTATTTTTTTTATTATTAGCAATGGCAATCATTAGTGTTGTTTTTGATTTTTATTGTTCCGATATTATTGTATTGATATATGCTTTTGTTTGTTTTGTTTTAGGAACCATTAGTTTTTTGAATGTATTAAAGAAATAATAATTTTTACAACTATATTTTTAGTCAAACTATCAATTCAAAGTGATATTTTATCATATAAAAAGGTTCTTAGTCTTGAGGTGACCCCTAAAAGTTAGACTTTATGGC
>NZ_DAMADT010000021.1:0-25853 GCF_031997925.1 Lachnoclostridium sp.
AAACCGACCTCCCAATCGTTAGATTTTTGGTCTAACTTTTGGGGGTCGGTTCAAATAATTACCAATGTGGTCCTTTTCAAATCAACTTTTTTATATAGCCTAGGACTATTCTAAGGAGACTTACGTCCCATCTCCCCTACAAGAAAAAGCACACTTTGCAAACTTATCCTTGTAAACAAGATGAATTAGCAAGCCAATTCCCTTGTTACATATAAAAAAGCCGACATCAATTCCTCCACATAGGTGCAACACTTTAAGCGCTTACACCTATGATGAAATGAAAACCGTCGGCTATCATAACATTTCAAAGCTGCAAGCGCTATCTATCATCGTCCCTATTTAGAATTGACATCGGACTTATCAACACAATAGATACCTTCCTTCTTTCAATCAATCATATCACAATGTATTTTTTATCCTACTATTAGATTATGATTGTTAGCAAATAATGTAACATATGATTTTCCATATGTCAACAATGAAAAAATAGTTTTGTTTCACCTATACATCAGAAATTCTATCATAGATGTTTACTTTCCAAAAGCTATTGTATCATTTCTCTGTATGAGTCCCATTACGGAAATTCTCAATTAATTCTTGTGCAATACTAATACTAATCTCGCTATAAGGAATCTCATCTCTAGAAAACCAGGTGGCTTCCGCAAGCTCATCCTCTTGCAATGTAACCTTATCATCTCCAGCTAAATCTGCATAAAAACCAATCATCATAGAATCGGAGAATGACCAAGGTTGACTTTTATAATAGCGTATATTTTTAATCTTCAAACCGACTTCTTCCATTACCTCACGTTTCACAGTCTCTTCAAATGTTTCTCCTATCTCTACAAATCCTGCTACTAAACCATACCTTTTATAATTTCCTCTTGCATATCTGGTTAATAGTAACCGATCTCCATTGGTAATTGCAACAATGATTGCTGGAGAAATCGTCGGATAAGTAACCTTACCACAAGCATCACAGATATAAGCACGCTCTGTAAGACTATGTTTCATCGCTTCTCCACATCTTCCACAGTATCGATTATTTAACCTAAATCGATAGAGCTGGCAAGCTGTAATTCCTGCAAAAGCGTAATGTTTTGGCATCAATGTACGAAATGCTTCTTGTTTTTCAAATTGATATTCTGTTGGTAGTTCTTCTAAATTATCATGTACCCAAAGAAAAAATGCCTGGTCATCTATTTGAAATAAGTACTCTGCTTCTTCATATAGCATATCGCTTAGTGTTGGCTTTAAATCAATTAATTCTTCAAACGTAGGAAAAGGGCACTCCGTATCCTTTGATAAAAGTACCTCTCCTTTCGAAAACCAAACACATATATCTTTTTCTTGTGGCTTAATATTTTTGTATTCGTTCCTTAATATATGTGGTTCGATATCATGAATCATGGGATTTCCTCCAAATAACAAATGTCAGTAATGCAATCCATTATACTCTAAACAATTCCATATGAGAAGTGTGAAAGAAAATTTTTAATTTTCTTTCACACGGATACTGAGAAGGAATGTTTTCAAAAAGAAAGTATGAAACTTTTTGCTAAGTTTCATACTTTCACTCTTCGAAAGCTATGCCATTCCGTTTTCTTGTTGTATATGTTATAAATCATATAGAACAATTAGTTAATGTAGAATAAACTAAAATTTAATAAAAGTTCTTTGAATATATATTATGTTAAGCAAACTTCTATATACTATAAATTTTTATGAGATATTAAAAAAGCAGACAAGCCTAAGCTTGCCTGCTAACTATTTATACCATATTAGGTAACCACTTTGGTTCACCCACCCAAAATCCTTGCGCATAATCAACACCTATCTCACGTAAGCAATTAAAAATAGCCTCACTCTCTACATATTCTGCTATTGTCTTCATTCCCATTAGATGAGCTATTTCATTAATAGAAGAAACCAATGCATAATCTATTTTGTTCGTATCGATGTCGTTAACAATAACTCCATCTATCTTTATATAATCAACTGGCAGATATTTTAAATAAGTAAAGGAAGACAATCCACTTCCAAAGTCATCGAGAGCGAATCTGCACCCTAACTTCTTAAGTTCTTGAATAAAATCTTTCGCTTTCACAAAATTTGAAACCGCAGAAGTTTCAGTTATCTCAAAACATACACGCTGTGGTTGCACCTGATATTGTTCAAACTGATAACAAATAAATTCAAGAAAGCCTTCTGCATTAACTGATGTTGCTGAAATATTGATGTTATATATAAAATCATTCTCTATGGAATCATTCTGCCTAGAAGCATAGTTTTTACAAAAGTTTGTTATTACCCAACGATCAATGTCCGTCAATTTATTATAACGTTGTGCTGCAGGTAGAAAAGTTCCAGGAGATACTAGCTGCCCCTGTTCATCTTTCAAACGAATCAATGCTTCATATCCGACTAAAACCGTATCGGATACTCGAACGATGTCTTGATAGACCAGAAGAAAACGATTTTCCTCAAATGCCTTTGTTATGCTTGGCATTACCTGCATTTCTTCCTCTCTAAGAGAAAATTCCTGTTCCGATTCACTAAATAGTTGTACCCGATTTCCTCCTTTTTCCTTTGAGATATAGCAAGCCTGATCTGCTGCTGATATCACCTTTGGTACCTCATATAAATCTTTGTTTATAATCACAGCACCAATACTAACACCTAAGGTAAATACTTTTTCTTCCCATATAAAACGGAATTTTTTCACTAACTCGCACAGATCTTCTGCAATTTTTAAGCCTTCCTCTTGACTTATTCCATTTAATAGCACACCAAATTCATCTCCACCAATACGTGCAAGGGTATCTTGTTCTCTAAGATTTTGTTTCATCATTAAAGAGAGATGCTTAATCAACTCATCTCCAGCATGGTGACCACACACATCATTGACTATTTTAAATTTATCCAAATCTAGAAACAAAAACATCGACATTTCCTCTGGGTAAAATAATATCATTTTCGAACACGCTTGGATTTTATTCTCAAGAGCATATCGATTACTAAGCCCAGTTAACATGTCATGATTTGCTTGATAACGTATTGATTCCTCTGATTTTTTACGCTCCGATATATCCTTTGCTATACAAACAAAATGAACTTGACCCGAGTTTTCTTCTGTCATTACTGTACTACTAATTAATACAGGAATTGCATTCTTCCCTTTCGAGTGAATAATCACCTCGTAATCACTATATTGTCTATGTGTTATGATTGTATTTTTCCAATGTTCTACCACTTGTTCTTGAATTTGAGGAAAAAATATGGAAACTGAAGATCCAATCAATTCTTCTTCTGTATATCCAAACATTTTTTTCGTTGCTTCATTCACAGTTTCGATACACAAATTAGCATCAGTAACCACCAAAGCATCGGAAATATTAGATATGATATTACTTAAATAGCTTTTAGAAACTGTACTCAATCTTATATAATCAATCATCTGATTATAGGAATCCGCCAACTTTCCTATTTCATCTTTTTGACTTATTTCAACTTCTGAGACCCCTTCCATACCATTGACCAAAATATCTTTCGTTGCTTTATGAAGCTTAATTAAAGGTTTTGTAATCCATCGATTTAATAAATAAATACTAATAGCCATAGCTATCAATAATATTACGATCGCTATAACAAACGTAGATAAAGAAAAAAACTTTACTGGTCCTTCGTAGCTTTTACTGCAATATCCAGCTACAATATAAGAATTAGTTTCACCCCTTACTGTGATAGGTAGGCTACATATGTAATATTCCTCATTATTACATTCGATCGTATCAATAACTCCATCGATAACATCCAAATTTCTTATATTGCTGACGATATTTTCTAACATCTTATCACAATTGATACCGCTATGAAACAAAATGTTCCCATCCAAATCAAAGGTAATAGCAAATTTTAAATTCTCTGTTTCTTCAAATGCTGCAATACTTTGTTCATCAAATTCATCAATCTTGGTTATATCAATACCAGCGTATAGCATACGTACAACTTGTGCGCGTAATCCCCTCGTAGTAGATAACACTTCTTTTGAAAATGCCTTCGTTAACTCATCCTTTAATAAATGATCACTAATTGCATAATTAGCAATTATGGTAATTGATAATACTACCCCCATAATTAAAATTATCTTAAATTTTATTTTTATTTTGTCTAGCATATACTTCTCCATGCAAGTCCTTTTCCATTACTAATATTTATTAACAATCAAGTCATAACAAAAGGATTCTCGTATTCTTTCCTTAGTAACGAATCCAATGGCATGGCAATATTACCTATGTATATTGAACCCCGCTTAAAGAAGCGGAGGGCTTCCCTGATGAGGTTAAAATGAAAAAATCCAGATTTTTCACCTGGATTCACTTATGCAACCTGGCAATCATTGATATTATGATATCCTTAGACCCATAGCTTTGCGTCCTAATCTTTCAATTAGTTTGCTAGAATTTAAAATTACTTATATTGATATGTTAAAATAAATCTTCCAGCATATCAACACATTTCTTGAATTATATGAATAAAATTTGATTTGCTGATTATTATACCATTATAAAAAGAGACAAACAATGGCGATATCATTGGTATTTGCTACCCACTTTCAATTTTTTTGATATAATATAGATAAAAAACGAGGTGTTTTATGGATAAATTGCTAAACATTCAAACAGAAGGTATTCAACGAGATGGGAAAGATACTTATCATTTTCATCGATATGAACCTACCCCTTATGAGGTGCTCGACCAACTCTTTCATGCCTATCCGCTAAGTAAAGACGATATTCTTGTTGATTTTGGCTGTGGAAAAGGTCGGTTGAATTTTTATATTCATCATAGGTTTCATTGTAAGACTGTCGGTGTTGAATATAATGATGATTTTTATCAGTGTGCTATAAAAAACTTAGAATCTTACAATAGCTCTAAAAAAGAAGAAATTCAATTTGAATCCATCTATGCTACCGCTTATGAGGTTGGTGAGAACGATTCGGTTTTTTATTTTTTTAATCCTTTTTCCTTTCCTATCTTTAGTAGCGTTGTTCACCACATTTTAGACTCTGTACTTAAATATCCTCGGAAGGTATCCTTAATTCTATATTATCCAGATGAGGAATATACAAATTTTTTAAATCAACAAACTCCTTTTCAACTAGAAAAAGACGTGGAAGTTTATGCTATTCATAGTAATGATACTAGGGATCGATACATGATATACTCTTACGATGCTTCATAATATAGATATAATATCCATATTAATCTTACCATATTTTAGCCCCATTTCACAAACACCATTTCACAAACAAAGAATACTTAGAGTACCTTAAACTAGCTCACTAAACAGAATATCTTAGATTTAAATCAAATACTGAATATCTTAGAGCTAAATCAATAATAAATCTGAATATCTTAAGGTAGCTATGCACTGTAATATAAATATCGCACAGCTACCTTATTAATACATCTATAATTTCTTATATTAATAAGTAATAATCTTTTTTTGTTTGTTCTTAACCTTCTTTTCCTTCACACTTTTTGCAAATCACCAAAAATAATCTGATTACCATACCTTACGTTAAAAAATAAACATTTTATTTTGCGACAATTTCGGGTATTCATTATTGTTACAGCGTTATCGTTAACATAGAATAACAATTTTATCATATTCATCACAACAATCCTATTATATTCTTGTTGAATATGTAAAAATACTACATCCATTTTTGACATAAAAAGATTTTTTTGTACATATTGTTGACAAATTTGACATTCTAACCTATAATCAGTGAGTAACGTTATCGAACACGGTAACTTTTCAAAATAACACAACTCAAAGAAAAATATGAGGTGAGAGGATGAGCGAAGAACTTTTTCGTATGGAGGGTATCAGCAAATCATTCCCCGGTGTAAAAGCATTGGATAATGTAACCTTATCTGTCAACAAAGGTGAGGTTCACGGCCTAGTTGGAGAAAATGGTGCAGGAAAATCCACATTGATGAAAATTATGACCGGTGTTTATCAAGCTGATAAAGGCGATATTTATATCGAAAATGAAAAAGTAGTGATTGATTCTGTTGCAAAAGCACACGAACTTGGAATCAGTATTATATTTCAAGAATTGACACTTTGCCGCCATTTAACAGTTGCAGATAATATCTTTATTGGGCGTCCCCCAGTAAAAGGAGGATTTATCAGTGACAAACAGATGCATCGCGAAGCGAAAAAGATTCTTGATAATCTTGGCATTAATATTAATACGCATACAATGGTATCCACTTTAAGTGTTGCGCAGCAACAAATGGTGGAAATAGCAAAAGCTATTTCTTATAATTCAAGAATTTTAGTATTGGATGAGCCTACAGCAACACTAACAGAGCGTGAAATCGAACAATTATTTGTAATTATTCGTAATCTGCAAAAAAAAGGTGTCGGAATGGTATATATTTCTCATCGTATGGATGAACTTAAGCAAATATGTGAACGTGCTACAGTTATTCGAGATGGACAATATATCGGCACAAGAAGCCTAAGCGACATTACTTTAGATGAATTGGTTAACATGATTGTTGGACGTTCCCTTGAAGACAAATTTCCAAAATACGAACGTAAGATTGGAGATGTCGCACTTGAGGTACGCAATCTTCATCGTGGAAATAAAGTAAATGTTGATCATTTTAAGGTTCATAAAGGTGAAATTCTTGGAATATCAGGACTTGTAGGAGCTGGTAGAACCGAAATCATGAGATGCATCTTCGGAGCTGATAAAGCAGATTCTATGGAATTATCTCTGGATGGTAAGCCGGTTACTATTAAATCTGTAGCTCAGGCCATTAAACATGGACTTGCTTATGCAACAGAAGACCGTAAGTACGATGGTTTAGCTCTTGACCTCGACATAGAGTACAATACCAATATGGCACATCTGCATGAACTATCAAGATTTGGGTTCATAAACGATAAAGAAGGTGCTAAAAACGCTGAAAAATATAGAAGACTTATGAATACAAAGACACCTACCTTAAGAAAACCTGCCGGTCAGCTTTCTGGCGGTAATCAGCAAAAAATTGTTTTATCCAAATGGATGTGCAATGATATTAAAGTTCTAATCGTGGATGAACCAACACGTGGAATTGACGTAGGTGCTAAATTTGAAATTTATCAAATTTTCAATAAACTAAGCGATTCTGGTGTTGCAATTATTATGATTTCTTCTGAACTTCCAGAAGTTCTTGGAATGAGCGATCGTGTTCTGGTAATTCACGAAGGAAGTATCAATGGTGAATTGGATGCTAAAAAGACCTCTCAGGAAGAGATCCTCTATCTTGCCGCAGGTTATAACAAGCTGGAAGGAAAACCAGCCCCTACAATTTCTTAAGGAGTTTTTATCATGGCTAATACTAAAACAAATGGAGTAGCCGACAAAGCTGGTAACAGCAAAGTTGGTTTTTACAGTAATCTTGGAGTATCCACTAAACGAGCAATTTCTTCATCCCTCGTACTCGTTTTATTATTTACTATATTTGCTATATTGAAGCCGGATCAGTTTTTATCCGCTAACAATATGCAGAACCTTTTACAACAGATCGTAACCTACACAATCATTGGTTGTGGTTTAACATTTTGTCTTGTCTGCGGTGGTAACGACTTATCAGCAGGCGCATCTATGGCTCTCTCTGGTATTATCGTTGTTCTAATGCTTAAGCAAGGCGTTCCTCTATGGATTGGTATTTTAGTTTGCTTAACCATGGGTGTTCTTACTGGTATCATGAACGGATTTTTTATCGAAATTCTTGGTGTTATACCTTTCGTAGCTACCCTTGGTACACAATGGGTTTACAGAGGTCTTGCCAATGCTATCGTAAATGGTGCACCAGTGTACACTACTTCTATTCCAAGTGAAGCAGTTCAAAAACAATTTTATCAACTTGGTGGTGGTCGTTTCTCATCTGGTTTATCATACAGTGTTATTATCGCACTCGTTTATGCATTAATTCTTGGTGTTGTACTTGCTAAAACAAGAATTGGTCGTCAGATTTATGCATGTGGTTCTAACTTAGAGGCAGCAAAATTGTCTGGCATTAACGTAGTAAAAACACGTATCTTTGCTTATTGTATCAGTGGTCTTTCTGCAGCTATCTGTGGTATTTTAGTTACTTCTCGTTTAAGTTCCGCTCAGCCTACCGCAGGTACTGGTTACGAGATGGAAGCGATTGCAGCTGCTGTTCTTGGTGGTATCTCCATTTCAGGTGGTGAAGGTGTTATCCTAAATACTGTTATTGGTGCTTTAATGATGGGTATTATCCGTAATGGTCTTAACCTTATAAAGGTTAACTCATTCTGGCAACAGGTTATCATCGGTTTAATTCTAGTACTTGCAGTTGCTAGACAGATGTACCGTCAACGTAAAAATGGCTCTTCCGGTTCATCTCCATTTAAGACAATAGTAAACCGTTTATTACATAAATAATCGGTAACTATAAAAAATCAGAAAGTAACTGAAAAGAAGTTACGAGCGAAAGATATCTCTTTCACTCATCTAGTTTGTATCAGCGCTGCAACCGCAAACTAGATTTTCATCTAATGTAGCGCGGAAAGAGGATGATTATGAAAAAATTATTAAGCATGATGCTTGCCCTTGTAATGGTATTCAGCCTTACAGCATGTGGAAGCACAGACAAGAGCAAAGATAGCTCTGAAGGTGAAAAAACAGTTTATGTTATCGTTAAGGTTCTTGGTAACCAGTATTGGTCTGTTGTTCAGGCTGGTGCTGAAAAAGCAGGAAAAGATCTTGGATGTAAAGTAGTTATCGTTGGTACTGCTGCTGAATCTGATATCGAAGGTCAAGTTCGTTACATTCAGGATGCTATTTCAGCAAAAGCTGATGCAATCGTAGTTGCTCCACTTGACAGAACTGCATTAAAAAATCCTATTTCAGAACAGTTTACATCAGGTACTCCTATTGTCTTAATTGACTCCAGCGTTGAAGGAGAAGATTACAGTACAGCTCTTATGACAGATAACGTTGAAGCTGGTAGAATGGCTGCAAAAGAAATGATCGCTAGATTAAAAGCTAGAGGTGTTGCAGAAGATAAAGAAGGAAGCATCGCTATCCAGGCTGGTTCTACAGGTTCTATGGCAATCAATGATCGTCTTAAGGGATTTAATGAGTACTGGGGCGAGAATGCACCAGCTGCTTGGAAAGTTTTAAATGACGATATTAAGATTAATGATGGTGATATCAGCAAGGCTGTTGCTTTCTGTCAGGACTTCTTAACTACTTACCCAGACCTAATCGGTGTATTTGGTCCTAACAATGGTTCCACTGTAGGTTTCGTAACTGGTATAACAGAAGCAAAACGTAGTGACTTAACAATGGTCGGTTTCGACTTCTCTAAGGAAATTGAGCAAATGATCCGTGGTGGTGAATATGATGTTGCTTCTATCGTTCAGCGTCAATATATGATGGGATATGACGGTGTTAAGACTGCTCTTGAGTTAGCAAATGGCGGAAAAGTAGAAAACAAAATTGTCGATACAGGCGTTTTAATTGTTGATCATACAAACGTTGATAGCGAAGATGTTCAGGGCGTAATTAACCCAGGTAAATAATTGCATAAATTAATTATTTAAATATATTACTTAAGAAGAGCACGAAAGGAGGATAACTCCTGATGTGCTCTTCTTTTCTTACTATTTCTATTACTTCTCTTCCTTACTACTCTTCTTACTAATTTCCTTACTACTTTCTCTATTTCTTTTCCTACTACTTTTCCTACTACTTTTCTTACTTCTTTTCTTACTTCTTTTCTTACTTCATTCTCACTAATTTTATAACATTCGAATGGTGTAGAATTTTACTTCGCCGCTATCCAGAAGTTCATCCTATCTTCACTAAATTCCAAGGTAAAATGCAAAGAATGAAAATACTCCTTTAATAAATCGTCTAACATCTGTCTATTTTGATCGTTCTTATCTTCGTTTAAGCACTCAATCCATAGGGATTGTTTCCCACAAGCATCTCTTAGATGTATCTGGTAAGGCAACTCTGCCTCCTTAATCTTTTGATTTAATGTAAGCACTTCTGCAATTGAGATATACTTCATTTGGCTCCCTCCATTGATCTATCTTATTTTAGTATTCTTAATTATATTCTAGCACTCATTAAATTACTAGAGGAGTATCTTTTTAATCCTTTTTCAAATACCCAAAAAGCAAGAACTGTTAAAACTACTGCAAATGCTGTAACAGCAATAAGATAAATCATTTTAAATTCTCTTAGTACTAAGATTGGTAGATAATTTACAATTCCAACTGGAATAATGGTATATAGCAAGAATCGAACGGTACCTTTAAATATTCCTTCTGGGTAGGTAGAAAAATTAATCATCGCTCCGTTTAGATTATCCGCTAGAATATCCCCTCTAACAATCAAAAAGGATGAGCTTCCTACAATAACAGCAAATACCGTCAGAGTAATTCCACCTAGCACTGTAAAATAGGTAAATAATAAAAGTCTTTGGATACTAAAATTGAATAGGATGATAACCAAATATCCATAAAGAAGATCTCCAATCGCTGAGGTACTGATACTAGAACAGCAAACGCTAAGCAAGGTATTCTTTGGCTGGACCAAAAAGGCATCTAATTTGCCATTCATGATTAAATTTGGTAGTTGAAAAGCTCCACAAAAAAAGATGCGGGATATTCCAAAAGTACTTGCTGTTAGTGCCCAAAGGGTCAAAACATCATTCATTTCATATCCTCCGATGTCTTTCTTTAACTGAAACAAAATCATCCATTGAATAATAAAGCTAGCATTATTTAAGATCATAAAGATAACATTCATTAGAAAACTGGCACGATTAATCATTTCCCTCATCACATTATATTTTACAGATAACCATACTATTTTTAATTCTTTCTTAGCCACCGTTAACATTTAATCGCTTCACCCCTCTCTGATATAATAGAGCTAATATCGAAACAACAATTACTATATAGATAATCTGTGCAAAAACTACCTGAAGAAACATCTCCATACTAAAATCAATAATTAACTTAGCTGGACCGTAAGTAATTACAAAAATCGGAGAGCACTTAATTATCGGTTGAAGCCAGATAGGAAACATCTCTACAGGAAACAATGTTCCGATAACTAAAATCAATTTATCATACATCCAATGGATTGGTTTTGCATCTTCTATCCAAAAGGAACTGATGCTGATTGCAATACGGATCAGAGCATTCACAAATAAGCCCAGTATAAACGTAATTGCAATGAAAGGAAGATATTGAAATTGAAAGCTTGATAATCTGCCTGCAAATAATAGCCCCATTAAAATACCAATCACTAAATATGAGAACAGTTTTATCGTTACATCACCAAAATGTTTTGCAATTGTATAATAAAGATAGTTGTATGGTTTGTTTAGACCATAGGCGATCGAACCACTTTTAATGTCACTACTAATTTGGTTTGTCAGTAATCCATTTCGATTACCAAACCACATGATTTCTGTAAGTATGACATACCAGATCATCTGTGTCATCGAGTAGCCATTGATAATGTTTGACGGATCCGAATAAATGTATTGCCAAAGATTTAAAAATATAAATATAACAAGAAAGAAAGATATAAATCCCAAAAAGATATTAACTATATATTGTAAGGCTTCCATTACGGTTGTTTTATAAATAAATAGATATTTTCTCATTTTACCTCGATTCTGACGCTCCGCGCCTTCTCTTGAATGAAACATTATGGGTATTCAAACATAATTCTTTTATTTTTAAATCTATCAATCACTATTGATTACAATGAATAATGCGATCCTACTATAAATAGAAGGAGAAAAAATTATATAACACTACTCAAAAGTCTTATTAAATCAGCTTTTTTCTTTATATATCTGAGTAATAATGTTCTCTAGTGGTATATTGGAGATTGTAATGTCCATCAAGTTATCTGTATCAAGCCACTTTAAAACTTCCTGAATGGTTATAACCTTCGTATCTACTTCAAGCTTTAAATTCACACCCTTACTTTTCAGTACTCTAACCCCTTCCATTCTTGGAAGCGTTATCTCATCCTTCATCTTTATCTCAATTATTTTCTTATCAAGATAATGGTACTTTACCTTCTCCATCGAATCATCGAGAACAATCTTCCCATGATTTACTATAATAATTCTCTTGCATAATTTCTCTATATCACCAATATCATGACTGGTTAGAAAAACTGTCATACCATATTCTTTGTTCATCTTCTTAATCAATGTACGGATATTTTCCTTTACCACTGGATCAAGCCCAATTGTTGGCTCATCTAAGAATAATATCTTGGGCTTATGTATCAGGGATGCTACTATCTCACATCGTATCCGCTGTCCAAGGGATAAATTTCTTACCGGAGTATTGATAAACTCACTTAGTTCAAATGTACTTTTTAATTCCTCTATGCGGTTTTCTACTTCCTCCTCTGCGATATCATACACTGCTCCAAAGAACTTGAAATTATCATATGGAGTCAAATGTGTCCATAACTGCTCCTTTTGCCCAAATACGGTACCAATCTTATAAGCAAGTTGTTTTCTTTTTTTGCATGGATTGATATCTTCCACCAAAGCTTCACCGGCACTTGGATAAAGAATTCCGGTTAACATTTTAATTGTAGTACTTTTTCCAGCGCCATTTGGTCCAATGAATGCTATAATCTCACCTTCTGCTATATTAAAATTAATATCCTCCACCGCTTTTATTTCTTTATAGCTAGGCTTTATGATGGAGAGAAGGCTCCCCCTAAGCCCTTTACTTTTTTCTTTTACGCGAAATGTTTTGGATAAGTTCCTTGCTAGAATTATCATTTTCTGTTCCATATATTCTCCTCCCTAGTTAGCCAGATCATAAAGAAAAGTAATAAAAAACCACTATCTCTAACGTTTCAGAATAAAATAATCCTGTTACGTTTCTAATAGCGGTTTTAAACTACAACTATATCGTATTGTATCGTCTTAACCGCATAGTCTCAAAAGACATCTCTTTGTGACTATGCAAAATAGCCACAGTTAATGTCTTTGTTCTAAAATATCGACGGAAATGACGTATACAAAATTTCTCATGTTTATCTGACTCCTTAAGATAATTTCTGTCTAGATTAGCACTTTATTACTAAGATGTCAACCATTATTTTCATTAGCTACTATTATTTTCAAAATAAATTAACTACCACTATAAATTCTCTCAACTCTTAATCTTTTCATAAAGAACACCTTATCATATAAGTAAACTTTACCTACCCTAAAATCATATAGCCGATGGTTTTATGTGCCTAGATACAATCAGGCTAAAAAAAGATACACTCCTGTATCTTTTTTAGCCTGATTACCTTACTATAACTATGTGTTGTAATAGTCTCCTATATTATGAACATTTACTGTAACTCTCTTCTCTCAATTCCTGTTAAATAATGTTCATATGTATTGTGAGTTTTTGAACTTTCTATTAGTACTGCATTAACACACTTTTCATAAAACTTTGCAGGTCCAATACCTCCAATAATGGCGTAATTATATCCTTCATCCTTTAAAGCATGTAAGGAACGTAATAATAATGCCTTTCCAATTCCCTGACCCTGACACTCTTCTAACACTTTCGTTGGACCAAAGAAGTCCGGAGCGGTTGCATTATAGCAAGCATAACCAAGTATCTTACTACCTTTTGCAGCAATAAAACAGGAAATGGGCTGATTTGAAAAACACTTGTCACATTCTCCCACAGCGTTGATACTAGAGTGCTCCTTTACCCATTCAATAATTCGAAACTTATCCGGTGCTAATGCTCGAAATATTTCTATTCCTTCTGCCTTTAATCTTTCGATATCCTTATGATAATCCTCCATATCCAATAAATTCACTAACATATCAGCCATGACAACTACCTCCTTTGTACTCTTTTAAATAATGGTGTCGTGCGATGATTGCCGCTCCTGTTGCACTATCATACATTGGTTCAACTATCTTTAAATCTGGTAATTCATTAGCCAATCTCTCAACCACCATATTTTTAATTGGTTCATAATGAGTTAGTATTCCACCCAGTAATGCTATCTTCCCTTCCTTAAGAGTTAACTTCTTAGCAACTGGTAATACCAGTTTTACCAGTTCATTGGAAGCTTTCTCACAGATAGCTTTCGCACAAGGATCATTCATTTTCAGCGCTTTTATAATTATAGGAGAAAGTGATGCAATACATGCTTTATTCCAGTTTGACTGATAAGCGTATTGAATAATTTCTTCCACGGATTGAACTCCTAATGCTTCATAAACCAAATCCAACAAGTTACTATTTTTAACACGTTGATCATAGATTTGCACCGCTGCAGATAGAATATCTCTTCCTATTGCATAACCACTGCCTTCATCGTCGATCAAGTGTCCATATCCACCGGTTCTTATTTTTAGTCCATTTTGATTCATTCCAAAACAGATGGAACCAGTCCCGCTTATAAGAATGATACCTTCAGGTTTTCCGAATGCTCCATACAGTGCGGCTTCATGATCACCAACTATGCTAATCTCACATTGAATACCACTTTGCTCTAAGCTAGAAGTGAGAAATGAGGCTGCTTCTTTGTTACTAATCCCTGCTGCTGAAATAAATATTCCTTTACAATCGGATAATTCCTCAGATAGGTTTTGTAACTTCGCAATTAAGGTATTGATGGTTTTTCTAATTTCTTCTTTTGGATTACTGTTATAATTAAGAGAACCAGCTTTCGCACACAGAACGGTATTCCCATCCATATCCAATACTTTCATTAATGTTTTAGTACCACCGCCGTCCCATCCTACCACATATTCCAATTTCCTGCCCCCTCCCTCAATTAATTATTTTACTATTATTTTGCATACTGCTTTCTATTTCATTCATATGGATAAGCTATAAATCTATAGATACTAAAAATTCTTTTTCTATATCTCTTAACTCTTTGTAGTAACTCTTTGCAGTACTCTTTGTAGTACTCTTTGTAGTACTCTTTGCAGTACTCTTTGTAGTACTCTATGTAGTACTCTTTTTCTTAAATCCTAGTTGCTCACATCTTTACAGGTAATTTTCCACCCAGTTCATATGGTTGTTTCATATATTCTGCCAATGCTTCTACACTTTTCATGGTATACTCATAGGCCGCAATACCATACACATTAGCTGGCAAATCTTTTAAATCGTATGGATTTCTAAGTGCAAAAACAATGACGTTTACATTAGATTCTGCCGCAAGTTCAATGAGTTTCAGCTGTTCTTTATATAAATGAGCATTATACGATGCGATGACAACAGTACTTGCTTCTTTCATTGGTTGAATTAACGCTTCCATCTCTTCCTCTGTCGGTTGTGGTGAGGTTAAAATACCATTTCCATGAAAATACTTTGCCATATAATTTGCAAAATGAAAAGCTCCTTCTTCTGAGTTAGATACATTGGTAGCCCTAAATGGCGTACATCCAAAAAATAGGGAATTATGATCAACTACCGGTAGTTTACTGCTAGGCATTTGAATTGGGGTAAAACTCTTTTTAAGAAGCTCTTTTGAAAATTCAATTCCAGCCTTTACATCAAATTCATTTGTATCATGCTTTCCGTTCTCATTGCATAAATATTTATCTTTATAGTACATGATTTTATGAATGGATGCATCCATATCATCCATGGATAATTCGCCCTTTTCATACATACTTGTTAATACATCAGAGGCTTCCCTTGCAACACTCATGGTATGCGATACAAAGATTAAATCAACACCAGCTTCAATCGCATGCTTGATTCCTTCAATCGAACCATAATATTTCTTAATCGCACTCATTTCCATACAATCACTAATAACTAACCCTTTAAATCCAAGCGTCTCTTTTAAGAGTCCTGTGATAATCTTTTTTGACATCGTTGCTGGAAGACTTTCTTCTAAGGCTGGAAAAATGATATGGGATGACATGATTGCTGGTATTCCTGCATCAATCAGTGCTTTAAATGAAACTAATTCGCACTGCTTCATTTCCTCTAAAGACTTATGTACTTGCGGTAATCCAAGATGAGAATCTACATTGGTATCTCCATGTCCTGGAAAATGCTTCGCCGAAGCTAAAACCCCTCCATCTGTAAGCCCCTTCATCATAGCTACGCAGTATTTTGCAACCTGTTCCGGTTCATCACCATAACTTCTCACCCCAATTACTGGATTATCCATATTAGAATTGATATCTGCTACTGGTGCTAGATCAAAGTTAAACCCTAAGGTTCTCAATTGTTGACCGGTAACCTTTCCTGCCAGATAAGCATTATTTTCATCCTTAGTTGCAGCAATTGCCATTGCACCAGGAATGTTAACACTATCCTCTGATAGTCTTGTTACCATACCACCCTCTTGGTCTATTGTTATAAATGCTCTATGTCCGGTATATTTTTTCGTAAGTTGCTGTAATCCTTCACATAGATTACTTAACTGAGTTGCATTTACAATATTTTCTTTAAACAAAATGAAATTTCCGATCTTATAGGTGCGAATAAAATCCTCTAATTCGCTATCAATTGTGGTACCAGGAAATCCTGCTACAATTCGTTGACCAACTTTTTCTCTTATTGATAAGTCCATAATTCTCCTCCAATTCCACACTATTCTATGCTTAAAGGCTAGCATGTTCCGAACAGACCCTAATCACGCCAAACCGAAATGAATTCGACTTCCATCAGTCCTTATTATCTAAGCAAAAATAGCATACGTTTTTATCAATCTGGTGATTATTCATTATTTAATTCAATGTATCATAAAAACTATTTAACCTCTTTAGGGAAGTCCTCCGCTTCATTAAGCGGGGGGAAGGACTTCCCTGTTTCAACAGGAGTTCAATTCCTGCTGAAATGCCACGTAGTGGCAATGAGGAAGAACTGGTAGCGTAAGCGGATTGCGAATATCCACTTTGACTATTCTATAGTTTCAGCCTACTGATAATTCTTTTCTATCCTAACTTCTCTACTGATAAAGATGATACTTTTCTTTTCTATTCTTAAACATCTCTAGTTGTACTTGATTTTTCTCTAAGATTTCTATACTACTCCAATTTTCCTTTTCAAAAATGTTACTACCCGCAAGTAGACTTATAAAAGGTTTTTTCCCCTCAGAAACTGGTTCTATGAAAGAAAACTTCTCAGGGAACAGGTTTTTTATCGCCTCTAATACCACAAGACCTGTTTTATAGCTTTCGTAACTATGATAATCCGTAATGTGTATATGAATTCCTTGGCAGAACTCCCCTTTGTGTTTTGAACTAGTTGGGGTAAAATAAGCTGGTGTAAATGCAACACCTGGTAAGTTCTTGGTTCTTAAATATGTGAGTAAACGTTTTGAATCAATATATGGTGCGCCAATGATCTCAAACGGACAAGAAGTCCCTCTACCTTCTGAAACATTGGTTCCTTCAAACAGACAAGTTCCGGTATATAATAGAGCTGTATCAAATCTTGGTATACCTAGACTTGGCATAATAAAGGTCTGCCCTAGCTCCGGAAATAGTGCGCTTCTTTTTAACCCAGAGCATGGAATAATGGTAAGGTTACAGCCAAGATTTTCTTCCTCATTTACCATGTTAGCAAGCTCACCAATCGTTAATCCATAGCGAGTTGCAATCGGATATGCTCCAATAAAGCTTTTATATTCCGGCTCCAGTACATTTCCATCTATTGTTTCTCCGCCAAGTGGATTCGGTCGATCTAAAATAATTAATTCTTTCCCGAATTTCGCACAGTCCTCTATCGCATAAATCATCGTTGAAATAAATGTATAATAACGAACTCCGAGATCTTGAATATCATAAACTATGGCATCCACATTTTCTAACATCTCTTTCGTAAATCGTTTGGAGTCCTCTCGGTATAAACTATAAACAGGTAATCCTGTTTCTTCATCCGTATAAGTTGCTACCGTCTGTCCGGCATCCTTATCCCCTCTAACCCCATGCTCTGGTGCAAACAAAGCAGTTATGTGGTACCTTTCATGTAGAATATCTATAGTTGAATTTAAATTATTATCGACTCCAGATATGGAAGTAATCAACCCTAAACGCTTATTTTTAAAGGTTGCATCATAAGACTTTAGATTATCTATCCCTTTTAAAATCATAATATATTGACAACTCCTTTATTTTATAGTTAAATAGTTACATAATATTCATCATATGATGTAATTAAATTACATGACATTTTTTTATATTTTGTATTATATTTAGTAATCACCAAACAATCGAAATACAGATCAACGATTAATAATCGCAAAACAATACAGATCAATATTTAATCAACAATACAAATCAATAATTTTTCAATAATCCAAAACAATAATTTTTCAATAATTCAAATCAATAATTTTTCAATAATCCAAAACAATACATATATGGAGGAACGTGCAATTATGGACAAGCTGATACAATTAACAAGTAAACAACAAAGATTAGCCATTGGTTTAATGAGTGGAACATGTACGGATGGCATTGATGCCGCTCTCGTACAAATAAGCGGATCTGGAATTCATACAAAAGTTCAGTTAATTGACTTCATTACAATCCCATATGAGAATGAATTACGCGGGGCTTTGTTACAGATTGCCTCTGGTAACTTTGGTGGTAGTTATGAAATCAGTAAAATGAACTTTCTCCTTGGTAAGTTATCAGCAAACGCATGCTTATCCGTATGTAAAAAGGCAAATATTTTACCTTCTATGATCGATTTTATAGGTAGTCATGGCCATACGATTTATCACCAACCAATAGAAGAAGAATACTTTGGTCAGAAAATCACCTCTACCTTACAGATTGGAGAAGCTGCAGTAATTAGTGAAACCATGAAGTGTCCAGTCATTGCTGACTTTCGCGTTCGCGATATGGCTGCAGGGGGATTAGGAGCTCCATTGGTTCCTTACTCTGAATTCTTACTCTACAGTGAGGCTGGCCAGAACATCGCCTTACAAAATATCGGAGGCATTGGTAACATAACCTTCTTACCAGCTAGTGGTGATATGGAACACACCCTTGCTTTTGATACTGGCCCTGGCAATATGATTATTGACTCCTTAGTATCTATTTTCACAAACATGCAGCAAACCTACGACGATGGAGGTAACATTGCTGCAAGTGGTACCGTTCATGATGAACTACTTGATTGGTTATTAAAAGACCCTTATGTTTATGCGAAACCTCCAAAAACAACTGGAAGAGAATATTATGGTGTTTCGTTTGTCGATAAACTTTGTCAAAAGGCAGCCTCTTATCATTTATCCTTTCCAGATATCATAGCAACAGCAACGATGTTTACCGCAAAAGCAATTGAGATCAATGTATTACAGAACCTCCCTAAGCTTCCTAGCAAATTAATCGTAGGCGGTGGTGGTAGTCAAAATAATACTCTTATGAAATTCATTGCCGAAAGTCTACCAATGTGTAAGGTAATGACCAATGAAGACATCGGATTTGACAGCAATGCAAAGGAAGCTGTAGCTTTTGCCATCTTAGCGAATGAAACAATCTTTGGTAACACCAATAATGTTCCCTCCGCAACTGGCGCCAGTCATGCGGTCGTCATGGGTAAAATAACAATATAAAGCATCAGAATGGAGGATTTATATGACTAATATTGAAATCAAAACCAGGAGTATCATGGATTCCCTAAATAATTCTGAGAGAAAAGTAGCTACCTACTTTTTAAATAATATCGAGAATATTTTCTCTATTCCAATTGCACGCCTTGCAGAAGAATCCGGAGTTAGCCAGGTAACCTGGATTCGTTTTTGTAAGGCAATTGGATTTGATGGTTTAAAAGACTTAAAAAAGAGTCTCTTTATGGAATTAAACAGCTCCACGTCGGAAATTAGTGATACTTCCGACTTCTCCGATATAAAAAAACACAGTACACTGGAACAAATGTGTAACACCATTCGTAACACAACACTTCAAGCAGTCGAAGATACCATCAAGTTAATTGATTATGATACTCTAAAAAAAGTTGTCTCCATATTATCAAAAGCTTCCTGTATTAAATTATTTGGTGTTGGTGCATCTGCTTTAGTAGCCGATGATTTTTGTAAAAAATTACTTCGTATAAATAAAAATGCAAATTTTAGCTATGACATGCATACGCAGCTTGTTTATGGTGCAAATGCACGCCCTGAAGATGTAGCGGTTATCTTTTCTTATTCCGGAACAACCAAGGAGATGCTTGAAATTATGGACTTAGCGAAAAAATCTAATTGCCCTACCATAGCAATCACTCGGTATACCAAGAGTCCTCTGGTCGCTAGTGCAGACTACTCTGTTTATATTTCTGCTCCTGAAATTAATTATCGAAGCGGTGCTATGAGTAGTCGTATCGCACAGTTAACCATAGTAGACTTACTCTTTACCAGCCTTGCCAATAAGAATTATCCCTCTGTTGAAAAGTATCTGGAAAAGAGTTCTGAAGTCTGCCGCAGCCACAGGGTCTAATTTATAAAGATATTATATTGGATATATGTCCTCTTGCTTTGTTGATTGCTTCTTCTGCTTTAGCTGCAGTTAAATTGCATTTTAGCATTACAATTGCAGTTTTAGCAGAAAAATCACAAGCTTCTAAAGTTTGTCTGACAGTAAAATCATCTGCCTCCGTTATAGTCCTAACGATCATTACCGCTCGTTCTACTAACTTTTCATTCGTAGCCTTTAAATCCACCATTAAGTTCCCATAAACTTTTCCAAGCTTAATCATAACCGAGGTACTAAGCATATTTAGAACCATCTTTTGAGCTGTACCGCTCTTTAATCTAGTTGAGCCAGTGATTACTTCAGGACCAGTCTGAAGAGTAATCGATACATCCGTAAGCGAGTTTAACGTTGAGTTCGTACAGCAAGTTAAGCTTATGGTCTTCGCTCCAATACTTTTTGCATAAGATACAGCCCCAACTACATACGGAGTTCTTCCACTTGCTGCTATACCAACCAAAATATCTTTCTCTGAAAATCCAATTGCTTTTAAATCCTCTGCCCCTAATTCTTGATTGTCTTCCGCACCCTCTACCGCTTTCACAAATGCCATCATACCACCCGCAATTAATGCTTGAACTAATTCTGGATCAGTTCCAAAGGTAGGAGGACATTCCACTGCATCTAGGATTCCAAGTCGACCAGAAGTTCCACAACCAGAGTAAATCAAACGTCCTCCAGCTGCCATCTTTTCATAAGTTATGTCGACTGCTTTTTGGATATTTTCTAACTCATTTTCCACTGCATAAGCTACTTTTTTATCTTCATCATTCATTAGTTTTAGGACTTCCAATGTAGAAAGAATGTCGATATTTTTTGTACGTTCATTTTTTTGCTCGGTATCTAAAATATTTAATTCAACCATAGTCTTTACCTCTCTATTTCATCAGCCCTTAACGGAACCAACAGTAAGTCCTTTCACAAAATACTTCTGTAAAAATGGATATAAAATAATAATTGGTAACGTGGAGGTTATAATTACTGCTGACTTAATGGATATTGCAATTGTTGCTTTATCCGCAGAACCGGCAGCATCTCCAACCATTGTGGTTCCATTTACAATGTTTCTTAAAAATAGCATAACTGGGTACTGTTTTGTATCTAAGTAAATTAAACCATTAAACCAGTCATTCCAGAAAAATACTGCGGTATACAGCCCAACCGTAGCCAATGCTGCTTTTGAAAGCGGAACAATGATTTTACTTAATACCCCAAAATAACTCAAACCATCAATTAGTGCAGCTTCTTCGATTTCTGTCGGAAGTGATTTAAAGAAATTAATTAATATGATTAAATTAAATTGGCTGATAGCAAATGGTAGTAACATTGCAAATCTTGTTCCTGTTAACCCTAAACTGGATATCAGTAAATAATTCGGAATCAATCCTCCAGAGAAAAACATGGAGAATACAACGATTTTCATTGCTATTTTTTGACCCCAAAGATTTGGTTTTGACAATGGGTAAGCAAAAAGTGTTGTCATAATTAGGGATATTAAAGTTCCAACCCCTGTGTAAAAAATTGTATTCCCATAAGCCCTAAAGAAATTTGGATATGTAAATATTTGCTGATAAGCTTTAAAATTAATCCCGATAGGGATAAGGGAAACTTTATTATTTACGATTGCCTTTGGATCAGAAAGTGATACCGCAAGCATATAGATAAATGGCACTAAGCATGCTAAGAGCACAAAAATCATGATGATGTAGATAATTGCGTCGAATATGATATTGCCTTTTGTACGATATTTTTTCACAAGGCACCTCCTAATAGATTCCATCTCCGGTAAACTTCTTACTTAAGGTATTGGAAGTAGAAACTAAAACAACTCCAATAATTCCACTAAACAATCCTATCGCTGTCGCATAGGAATAATTCTGATTGGAAAGACCTGTACGATATACTAAGGTATCAATAATATCACTGACACTAGAATTCGAAGGAGTATACATTAATAACACCTTTTCAAACCCAAGACTTAGCATACGTCCAACATTTAAGATAAGCATTACCATGATGGTAGGTAAAATGGAAGGAATCGTTACATGTATAATCTGCTTTAAACGGTTTGCTCCATCAATCTGAGCTGCTTCAAACAAGTCAGCACTAATTCCAGTAATCGCTGCTAAGTAAATGATTGCAGTCCATCCAGTAAATTGCCAAGTATCCGTAAGTACATAAAGCCACCTAAAATACTGTGGTTCATTCATAAAATAAATTGGTTCCATTCCAAACACATTCTGTAAAAACAGATTTAATAGTCCGGAACTAGGAGAAAGTAATTCTCCCAAGATTGCGAAAACAACAACTGTTGATATGAATCTAGGCATATAGGAAACAGTCTGTACAACTTTCTTAAACCTTACATGTCTCACTTCATTTAAAAGAATAGCAAAAATAATCGGAATCGGAAAATTAATAATCAGGTTCATAAACGATATTATAAATGTATTACGAAAAGCTCTCCAAAAAGCGGGATCCTTCATAAATCTTTCAAAATATTTAAATCCAACCCAGCTAACCCCATAAGGTCCCTTACCAGGACTATAACGACGGAATGCCAGAATATTACCGAACATCGGTACATACTTGAATACGATAAAATATACGATCGGCAAAGCCATCATCGCATAAAGCTGCCAGTAACGACGAAAATGTCTTTGTTTACTGCCTCTTAGCTTAGGTACTTGCACTTGCTCGCTTTTCTTTTTCTCTAAGGACATATTAAACCTCCCATACTTTTTATAAAAGGCTACCCTTAAGTTTAAAGGGTAGCCTCAGTATTATGAAAGCTTAGTTAAGATTATCATTATAAATCTTACAGAATTCGTCAATTTTTAATGTTTTCATCTCATTTACATAAGCATCCCAATCATTTGCTACACTCTTCTTACCAGTTATAAATGCGTCTGTCCATACACTGAAGGTATCAAATAATGGAGTTTGCAAAACGCCCGCATCTTCTGCTTTCATATCATCAAATAATGGTGTTGGAGGTACCTGTTGAATAACATCTCCCATAGCAGCAACTTCTTTATTGATACGTGCATAATTCTCATCATATTTTGTCATTTCACGTTCATTAACCCATACTAATTGGGTAACATCAGAACCACAGCCGTATTTTACTTGGAGAGTCTTGTAAACACCTTCTGCTGAATTTACTAATTCATCAGAGTATTTGATTTTTCCATTTTCTTCTGTATATGTAACGCCTTCTACTCCTAAGCACCATAACTTAGCACCTTCTTCGGAGAAGAATACTTCATCAATTGTTCTAACAACTCTTTCAAAGTCTTTTCTTTGTGCAGTAGCTGCTGGGAACATAATACCGGAACCAGTACGGTTCTTTTGCTGATGATGAGCACCAGCAGGTCCTTCTAATGATGGGTACATCTGTAATTTAAAGCCTGCTATTTCAGAAGAAGCAGTTACGCCACCAATCTGATCATAGTATGCATAGGTAGCCATAGCTTTTCCGCTTGCCATCTTTTGAGACCATTTATCTCCATCAATTGGATCTGCCATTTCAGGATCAAGTAAACCTTCTGCGTAAAGTTTTGCAAGGTAGCTAATATATTGTTTATAGCCATCACTGATAGCTCCTTCAAAATATTCACCCTTTTCATAATCCCAACTTAAGGTATTACTTCCACCAGCACCGTTCTTACCTAAACTAACGCCAAAGGATGGCATTGTCATACGGTATAATACACGAGGACCAGCTAAGATAGTTAAAGGATAAGAATCAGGATTCTTTGCTTTGTATGCCTTTAAGATATTATATAAATCATCAAATGTCTTAGGTACAGCCAATCCTTCTGCCTCTAAGAAATCCTCTCTTAAAATAAGTCCACCATCATAGAAAGGAACGTCAAATAAGCCAGGCATATAATAACGTTTTCCGTCTGCTAGATTCAATAAGTTCATAGCGCCAGTTAAACCAAACTCTTCTACACGAGCATTAAAGTTAGGTGTATAATCAGAATAATCGCTGATTGGTACTAGAGCACCATTTAGAGCTAGAGACGCATTCTCTCCCTGTGTTGACTGATAAAGAATGACATCTGGAGCGTTATTTCCTGTATTTAACGTTAAGGAAACTTTCGTTTGATAATCTGCAATTGGAATTACTTCGAAATCGAAATCAACATTAAATCTCTTCTCAGCTTCCTTTACTACAAGCCAATCTTCTTTAAATGGTAAGGTTGCATTATCAGAGTAAAAAATCTTGATTTTAACAGGTTCTTGTTTTTCAGGTTCTTTGGTTGGTTCTTGTTTTTCAGGTTCTTTTGCACCGCTTGTTGCTTCATTTACGGGATCTTTTGTTCCTGTTTCAGTTGATCCATTTTTCTTACCACATGCTGCAAGCGAACTTACCACCATGGTCAGAATCAACAGTAATGTTACCATCTTTTTCATAGTAAAATCCTCCTCCAAATTTTTAATACCATCGTTGTTCAGAAATGAAAAGTGGGAAAATTCCTTTTATTTTCACACTACCTTCCTGAATTATGATAATAAGATACATAAATTAGATCGTTCCCATGTGAAGCTTTAGAATTTCTTAGGCGGCGTCTTTTGGCGCCTTAGAAATTCACTTCACACTTACACCCCATAAGTGTATTAGGAACTGAAATAATATTCTTTCATTTTATTCCGCATATCATGAATTTATGTTTCATATTATTTATTTTTTTATGTATCTTTATTTCATACTTGTATAGTAACACTAACTTTGGAAATAGTCAATAACTTATTGCAAAATAGTTATTAAATTTATTATTTAATAAACAAAACTGTACTAAATGCACAAAAATAGCAAGCTAGTAATTTTAACCTGGCTTGCTATGGTAATATCTTAATTTAGAACAGATTCACAATAATTCGAGTGATATTTCCTATTACCTTTATAAAGATAACGCCTTTTTATCTCTATCTTTTAGATTTTCGATAGCTCCCCGCACAACACGAACAGAGGCTTGGAATCGATCTAACTCTGCTTCTGTCATATTAACTTCAACTACATCCTTCACTCCGAAACGATTTAGAATGCATGGTACCCCTGCATATACATGAAACTCTCCATATTCCCCCTCCAATAAGGTGGAGACAGGAAGGATGGAATTCTCATCATAAAGTATTGCTTTTATAATCCCCACAGCTGCTGACGCTATTCCATAACAGGTAGTACCTTTCACTGACAAAATATCAAATCCTACCCTGATAACTTTATATAAGATTTCATTAAAGTCGATACCAGAAAACTCTTTGTTATCTCGTATGAT
>NZ_DAMADT010000021.1:25863-62134 GCF_031997925.1 Lachnoclostridium sp.
CCATGCTCTCCCATCGTATAAGCCTGTATGCTTCTAGGATCTACATGCAAAATATCTCCAATATAGTGTTTTAATCTTGCAGAGTCAATCGCTGTTCCGGTTCCAAGCACTTGTTGCTTTGGAAGCCCTGATAATTGGTACACATAATGAGTAATCGAATCCACCGGATTAGTCACGACTAAGAATATTCCATTGAACCCACTCTTCATGACAGGCTCCACAATCGTACTTATAATATCAGCGGATAACCCAAGAGTATCAAGCCTTGATTGTCCTTGTTTTGGTGGAGGCCCCGCAGTTATTACAACAATATCGGCGTCTTTACAGTCTGTATAATCTCCTTCAGTCACCAAAACATTTCGATTTAAATACTCGATACTATGACACAAATCCATTACTTCTCCATGCGCTTTAGCACGATTGATATCTATCAACATAACCTCATCACAAACACTTTGAGTGATTAAACTAAACGCCGTTGAAGTACCAACTAAACCTGCTCCCACAACAACGACCTTACTTCGGTTCATTGTAATCGCCATACCATAACCTCATCTTATATAGAATTGGGTTTGATGTAATATATGCTATCTCATCGTAAAATGGTCCATCAAAACCTATGAATATTATGGGGATTAGCACTACTATTTATGCTACTGAACAAAAATATCTGTATTTTATACATAGTGTCAGTGTTATAACACAAATATGCCAAGGTAAATTAGAAAACTAATTTTCCTTGGCACATCTGTTATTTCTATATATTTATTGTCTCTTACTTTATTACAGTCTTACCGCCCATATATGGTTGTAAAGCTTTTGGTATATTAATACTTCCATCTTCATTTAAATTGTTTTCTAAGAATGCAATTAACATTCTAGGTGGCGCAACTACAGTGTTGTTAAGAGTATGAGCAAAATACTTACCATTTTCTCCTACCACACGAATCTTTAAACGACGAGCCTGAGCATCACCAAGATTAGAACAGCTTCCTACTTCGAAGTACTTCTTCTGTCTTGGAGACCAAGCTTCCACGTCGATAGACTTCACCTTAAGGTCTGCAAGGTCACCGGAACAGCACTCAAGGGTACGAACAGGGATATCCAAAGTACGGAATAGATCAACAGTATTTTGCCATAATTTCTCGAACCACATCATACTATCTTCTGGATTACATACTACGATCATTTCCTGCTTCTCGAACTGATGGATACGATAAACTCCTCTTTCCTCGATACCATGAGCACCTTTTTCTTTACGGAAACATGGAGAATAACTTGTTAAAGTTTGTGGAAGAGTTTCCTCAGGTAAAATAGTATCTATAAACTTACCAATCATGGAATGCTCACTTGTTCCTATAAGGTAAAGATCTTCACCTTCAATCTTATACATCATGGCATCCATCTCAGCAAAGCTCATAACGCCAGTAACAACGTCGCTACGAATCATAAACGGTGGGATACAGTAAGTAAATCCACGATCAATCATGAAATCTCTTGCATAAGAAATTACTGCAGAATGAAGTCTAGCGATATCTCCCATTAAATAATAGAAGCCATTTCCTGCTACCTTTCTTGCACTATCAAGGTCTAAACCATTGAATTTTTCCATGATTTCTGCATGATATGGAATATCGAAATCTGGAACCACTGGCTCACCATAACGCTTGATTTCCACATTTTCGCTATCATCTTTACCAATTGGTACACTTTCGTCAATGATGTTTGGAAGTGTCATCATGATTGTCTTGATTCTTTCCTGAAGCTCATTTTCTCTTTCTTCTAACTCTGCTAAACGCTCAGACTCCTTCGTAACGAGCTGCTTCATCTCTTCTGCTTCTTCACGTTTTCCCTGAGCCATTAACCCACCGATTTTTTTAGAAATAGCATTACGATCCGCTCTTAAGTTGTCTGCTTCTCCTTTTGCATTTCTAGACGAGGCGTCTAATGCAATTACTTCATCTACTAGTGGAAGCTTGTGGTCCTGGAACTTATTCTTAATGTTTTGTTTTACAACTTCTGGATTCTCTCTTACAAATTTTAAATCTAACATGTGTATCCTCCTTTTTACATTACAGTAAAATTAATATATCTGTGACTTTGATATTTTCGGACATTCTCATTGCCACTACGTGGCATTTTAAAACGGGCAAGTCACTCGCTTATGGAAGCGTGATATTTCCCTGACGAGGTTAAATTATATTACATCCTATTTCCTATTGGAAAATACTTTTATATCGACTGTCACATTGCGTGCTGAGGTAAAAAAGATATAAAAAAAGCCCTTCACCTCATGCATTAATCACATGGGACGAAAGGATTCCGCGTTGCCACCCAAATTGCCGATAAATCGGCCACTCAATAAAGTACGCTAAAGGGTACTAACCTTGCAGCTTTCACTGCCGGCTCCAAAAGTGGACAGATTTTTTCTTTGACCGATTCACACCAACCATCGGCTCTCTGTACAAATAACAAAATCGTAGCTTTTATCATCACCGTGATAACTTATAGTTTTGCTTATTATAATCTATTTATTCCATATTTTCAAGTAGATATTTTTTATCAGATATTTTCATAGATATTTTCACTGCTATCTCAGTGAGTGATTGAACACTCACTGAGACGATGATGTCATCTTCTATAAGGTTAAGTTATATTACGAAAATTTATCTAACCAGGAAACAAAAGCATTTGCAACATCCTGCATAAACTTAATTGTACTTTCGTTTGAAATATTTCCTTGTTCATCTAAACTATTCACAATGTTAGAAAGATATACTTCTGGTTGCTGCATCGTATATACATTTAAAAAAGACAACACTTGACGTAAATGGTGGTTTGCACCAAAACCTCCTAAATTTCCAGGAGAAACACTAAGAATAGCTCCCGGCTTACCTGACCAAACATTTTGTCCATATGGTCTTGAGGCAATATCTAATGCATTCTTCAGTACAGGAGGAATGGAACGGTTATATTCCGGTGTCACAAATAGAAACCCATCCAGCTCCTTTACTTCTTTACGGAATGTCTCCCATTCCTGAGGTGTATTTCCATCATCATCATAGTCTTGATTATATATCTGCAAATTACTGATATCTATAAATTTCATTTCATACCTATTTGGAATAAGAGATTGAAATGTATCTGCTACCTTTTTACAAAAGGAATCTCTTCTTAAACTACCAACAAAAACACCAATTGTTACACTCATACTAAACTACCTCCTTTATATTTAATTTACCTTTATGTTAAATTTACCCTTATGTTTAGTATACCTCAGTATTGTCTATAAATTCAATATCTAAAAGTCCGTCTTATTTCGACTATGAACCGTTTTACAATGCTCCCCATCTAGTGGTAGACTTTAAATAATGAAAACAGTCTACCACAAGGTGGGGAGCATTGCACTAGAGCCAAATAAGGCTCATTTAAACTACTTCAACCTTATCATTTTAAAACTCAATTCCTAATCTGGCTGGCTGCTTTTTATCATAAGGATGCTTTATTTTTTTCATCTCTGTTACATAATCCGCGAGCTCTACTAATTCGTCCTCTGGGTCTCTTCCGGTAAGAATTACTTCTAAATCACTCCGTTTTTCTTTTAGGAATTCTACTAATGTTTCTCTCTCAATCATATTATAATTATACGTAGATATGATTTCATCCAAAACTAAAACATCGGCATCATTTGACATTGTAATAGCTTTTTCCAATAATTCTTGGTACGCTTGTTTTGCTTCTGCTTTATTCTCTTCTTTCATAAAATTATAAAAGCCGAAATTTCTTTCTTCAGTAACTACCGTTATATTCGGTATCCCACGAAGAATTTTAAGTTCAGATGAGGTTCCATCCTTAAAAAACTGCACTAAAAGTACTTTTAGTCCGCTACCAGCAGCACGTACGGATAAACCCATGGCAGCAGTTGTCTTTCCTTTTCCGTCTCCGCAATTAATATGGATCTTTCCCGTTTCTTTCATATGCCTTCCTCCATAATCTGATAGATTTTTTTCATATCTAATGCACTTCTCACTTCATCTGCTAATTTATCATATTGTTCTTCTTTATATTGTTTATAATCAAATTCGTAAATCTCTTCTAAATCTATTCCTTTTCTCTTACATAAAGTTCCTATGATTTCTTTGCATATACCCTCTTCGTCAAAAATACCGTGAAGATAAGTACCATACACATGAGCTCCATTGGATATTAAAACTGAAGTTATTGTGCTATCTTCTATGTTCTTCTCGTCATCATTCCTTGAAAAATAATGGTTCTTCTCGCCATTTTCCTTTGATAAATAATAATTTTTCTCTTCAAATATCTTAGGACTCCAGGTACTCTCTCCCATATGAATCTCATATCCTTGATAAGCTTTCCCAGATAGACCAGATAACATACCTGTTACCTTACTTAGTCTTCCACTGTTTCGCTTTCTTATCTTTTCTTTGGCAAAAATCGTCTCGATAGGTAGAAGTGATAATCCTTTCATCTCTCCGCCACCTTCTACACCATGTGGGTCACGTAGCCATTCCCCTAACATCTGATAACCACCACAGATTCCAAATAGTAAGGTGTCTTTGGCTTCTGCTTTTAATATGGCAGCCTCTAAACCACTTTCTCTTAAAAATTTCAGGTCATCTATTGTATTTTTTGTTCCTGGTAAGATAATCATGTCAGGCTCTAAAAGTTCAGAAACTCTAGATATATATCGAACTGATACATTCGGAAATCGCTCCAAATTATGAAAATCAGTATAATTAGAAATTCTTGGCAAGCGAATTACCGCAATGTCAATCTTTTTGGCTGCCTTCTTTAAAAATCGTTCAGAGATACTGTCCTCTTCTTCAATATCAACCTTCGTATACGGTACCACTCCAACAAATGGAACATCAGCAATAGGGCTTAGTCTGTCACTTAACATAGTAAGTCCAGGCTCTAAAATTTCACATCACCACGAAACTTGTTGATTATCAATCCTTTTACCATCGCCCGTTCCTCTTCTTCTAACAAAGCAATGGTTCCATAAAGCTGTGCAAATACTCCACCACGGTCAATATCTCCAACCAAAAGAACAGGCGCTTTTGCCATCCGTGCCATTCCCATATTTACGATATCTTCTGATTTTAAGTTGATTTCCGCAGGGCTTCCTGCTCCTTCAATCACGATGATATCATACTCTTTATCGAGTATATTATATGCATGCATGATTTCTGGAATCAGTTCTTTTTTGTATTGAAAGTAGTTAGAGGCTGCCATATTACCTCGAACTTCTCCATTCACAATCACTTGTGAACCTACATCTGTTGTTGGCTTTAGAAGAATTGGATTCATCAATACACTTGGCTTAATCCCTGCTGCCTCTGCTTGTACCACCTGTGCTCTCCCCATCTCATAACCATCTTCTGTTATAAAGGAATTCAGAGCCATGTTCTGTGATTTAAATGGTGCCACTTTATATCCATCTTGTTTTAGAATACGACAAAGGGCTGTTACTAATAAACTCTTTCCTGCACTGGACATGGTTCCTTGTATCATAATTGACTTTGCCATGACGATTCTCCTACTTCTTTATTTAAACATTTTTATAAATGCTCGAAAATGCTTCTAACAATAAATCATTTTCTTCTTTCATTTTAATGGCAATACGATAATAACCTTTCGATAAACCATTAAAATTACTACAGTCTCGGATTAAGATACCAAGTTCTAATAATTCGTCATATAAATTTTTATCTGACTTTAATAATAGGAAATTTGCTTCTCCATCTATTACTGTAATATTTCTTGATTTAAGATAATTTATTATCCTATTTCTTTCCACTTCGATATGAGCTTTTGCTTGTAGAAAGAAATCCTCACATTTACAAGCTGCTATTCCGGCAAATTGAGCAGGGGTGGAGACATTCCAAGTTTGGCTTGCTTCACTCATCCTTTGTAAAAGTTCCCGATTAGAGCATATTGCATATCCTAAACGAACACCAGCCATACCATAGCTTTTCGTAAATGCTTTTAGTATAAATAAATTCGGATATTCCTTACAATCTCTCACTAGAGAAGCCGCTCCATTTACCCATTCTAAGAAGCATTCATCCACAAAGAGTCTGATTCCAAGTACCCTACTCTTTCTAAGGAGCTTTTGTAAAAGAGCATAAGGAACACATTTTCCAGTAGGATTATTCGGGTTACATAGGTAGACAGTATCATAATCTCTATTGATTTTATCCAAAATATCTTCCGAAAGAAGAAACCCTTTCTCTTCCTTTAGATAATAATAATCGATTTCTGCTTCCTGATTGTAGAGTGACTGTGCATACTCACAAAATGTTGGCGCCACAATAAGTACCTTTCCTGGGTTTGTTGCAGCTGCATAGGAATATATTAATTCTGCAGCACCGTTTCCGCAAAGGATATATTCCATAGGTACTTCTTCGTTTATAGAAATTGTCTTTCTTAATTCCTCACAATAAGGATCTGGGTATTGATAGAGACACTCACTTGCCTTAATGATCGCTTCCTTTACTAGGGGCGGGGTACCAAAAGGATTTAAATTTGCAGAATAATCTAACCGTATCTTGTGACGGTAGACATCACCTCCATGAGGATTTGCCTGATGTAATAACATTTTTCTTCCTCCTCTTTTCCCATGTTAACCAAGCCTAAGCCTGCTTACAGTATCATAATCTTTGCTACCAAACAAAGGCTCATGCAAAGAAATGCACTTACATATAATAATACATTTGCTCTTATGATATCCTTTGTATGGATCTTTCTAACCGAATCACCAATGAACTCCTTTTTATGTAGAACTCCATGATAATAAGCATCACCTGCCAATTGTATCCCAAGAGCTCCTGCACATGCTGCTTCTGTTTGAGCAGAATTAGGGCTGGCGTGATGATATCGGTCTCTAAGAAAAATTTGGGCTGCCCTCTTCATGGAATAAAATTTACCATCCTTTTTTGAAGATAATAAATTTTTCTTTGAGAAAATTGAATAATAAACCTCACAAATACCACTAGCTAATATCATAAGCAAAGCGGATATTCTTGAAGGAATAAAATTTACTACATCATCTAACCTAGCAGCTACCTTGCCAAAGTATAGATACCTCTCATTCTTATAAGCAACCATAGAATCCATTGTATTGATTGCTTTATAGATAAAGCCTAGTACAGGCCCTCCTAGCGCTAAATAGAGCATGGGCGCTATAATTCCATCCGAAGTATTTTCTGCAACAGTCTCTACTGCTGCCTTAATAATTCCTTCCTCCGTTAAAGACTCCGTGTCTCTACCAACAATCATGGACAATTGATATCTTGCCTTAACAATATCTTCATTCTCCAATTCACGATATACCTTCATGCTTTCAACACGTAACGATTTGGTAGCTAATATCTGATAACACATCAAGGTTTCCACAAGAAGTCTTGCCATCGGATGAATAATTCCCGCAATATACAATAAAACGAAAGGTATTAGCCCTGAGATACTAGCTACAAAAAGACAAAGAACAGCTCCTGCGATCAGCTCGCCTCGCTTAGTTTTAGGAAAACATCTTCGTAAGAACGTTTCACTAGATGATATAAGCTTACCAATAAAACATACCGGATGTGGAATTGAATGAGGGTCTCCAAGGATTAAATCTAAGAGAAACCCTAATAAAAATGCTAAAATTGTTAAATTCATAAAATTCTCCATTCCTGTACACGTACTTTGCACATAACAAGTTTGTGGTGTGCAAGCACAAACTTGCGTATACACTACCTCCAATATATCTGTTCTAATCTCTAAATCTCTGAGATTACTTCTAACCTTCCATCTTCCGTAACGGCTAGCAGATATCCATTCCCGTTTCCACAGCCCCAGGCATAGTACTCCTTCTTTTCCATAGCGAATGCGGATAAGATAGCCATAATAGTTCCTCCATGTACGATGAGTACAGCGTCTAATTTATTGTCTGTTTCTTTATCAGCTTCACTATCTCTTTCTTTATCTGAGACCGATGTCTCTTGATAAAGTTCCTTTATTACTTTTTTATAAGCTTCTCTGCAACGGTACTCAAACTCTTCTCTCGATTCTCCTAATGGGAATGGAGCCATTCCATTAGAATCAATCCATTGCTGATATAAAGGATCCTTCGAAAGCTGCCTATAATTCTTACCCTCAAATAATCCAAAATCACATTCTCTAAAATCAGGTACAAGCTTAAGTTCTCTATTCGGATAAAGTAAATTGGCAGTCATCTGGCATCGAAGCATTGGAGAACAATAAATGCTTTCCGCAGAAGGATAAGAGCCACTTTCTTTTTTTAATAGAAGTTCGTTCATCCCCTCTTCACATAAAGGTTCCTCTGTTTTACCGATATAGCACTTGCTAAGATTTCCTTTGGTTATCCCATGCCTAATGAGTGCAATTTGTTTCATCTTTTATTACCACTCCAATTCCATAGTATACACGGTGTACTTTTCTACTAAACTTTGCAAGTTCACAGAGAACTCGTCCGACTACCTCACGATAACTTCTTTCAAAAGCTTCTAAAGGAACTACTCCAAGACCAACTTCATCACAAAGAACAAAGCAATTTGGATTTTTCTCAGTATATTCGTATAGTCGACCTAAATATTTTGCTATCATCTCCGCCTCCGCCAATGAGGGGTAATCTTCCTTCATCCACTCACGAATAACTTCGTGTAAAGAATAGAGAATCTGCTTTGTCTCATCCATTACACCATCCGCAACAGTTTCAATCGGTAGTCCCGAAACCTTCATGGTATATTCTAATTTTCCTGATGCTCTACCACCAATGACCAGCTCCATATGTGAATACTCCTTCCATAATTACGACAGCCAATCCAGCCATCAGTTCACAACGTACCAAAAAGTAACCTGCTAAATCTCCTGTCGTACCTCCAAACAACTGATACGCTAACTTTTTATAGCTAAAAAAACAGAACAAAGCGGTTAACATACCAATGACCGTTAGAACAGGTGAAACAAATAACATACAAATAATCACAATCATTAAGTAGATAACCATACTAATCGTTACCTTCCTTTTGTGTGCTGCTTGTTGAAATGTTGCTACCAAACCATTTGTTTTTGCTGTCTTAAACTGAACGACTGCTAAACCACTTAAGGCTCTGGATACAACAAAGAACAACGAGATCATAATACAGCTTTTTACCGTTAAAACCGAAACCATACCAAAGTACAATAAAAAATAAACTCCGCTTCGAATAATTGCAAATGCTCCGGAATGCGGGTCCTTTAAGATTTCTAATCTTCTTTCTTTGGGCTGATAAGAAGAGATTGCATCCATGGTATCACAATAACCATCCATATGAATTCCACCAGATATCAGAGTCGGAATTGATGTTAGCAAAGCTGCGATTAAGATATCACCAAGAGGAAGAAGATGTCCTATTTGAAAGGTCAGAAAGAATACTCCTCCAATCACAACTCCAATCATAGGAAAGAAGCAAATCGCATAGCGCATAGACGATTCCTCCCATTCCTTCATAGGAACTCTAATCTTTGAATACATGCTAAATGCAATCCATAAGGAATTTAGCCACTTCATAATAACCTCTATTCTGGTGCTTATACACCTTTTTCTTAAATAAACTATTTCTATTTTTGCAGTTTCATACATGAATATAGAATTATGTCAAAGCGGATATTCACAATCCGCTAATGCTATTTACTCATAACCTCATTGACACTACGTGGACCCTTGTGATTCAAAGAAATTCCACAAACTACTTCGACCACATGCTCAAAGCCTTCTGCTAGCCTTGTGTGAAGCTCTCCAAGTGCTTTTATATATAAGGAAGTACCCTCATCGTAACTATTTCCATCAAAACCAATATCATTTGATACAACAATTAAGTGTGTTGTTTTTTCAGAAAGCAACTCTACTTGTCTTAATACTCCGTTTACTAGCCCATCTGTTCCAATTCCCTTTGGGTCAAACATTTCATTCGCTAGAAGGTTCGATAAACATTCCAGTAATACAACACTTTCTTTTGGAACGGTTACTTCATTTACAGTCAGGGATTTCTCGATCGTATGAAAGTTTCTTCCACTTCGCAGCAACCGATGTCTCTTCACACGCTTCTTCCCTTCTCCCCCATACGCTTGCATCGTAGCTAGATAGTATACAGGCAAACCAAGAGAGGAAGCAATTTCTTCTGCATAGGCAGACTTTCCACTCCCGCTGCCTCCGGTGATTAAATATCTCATAATGGTTTATACTCCTCTATTTGTATATCCGTAAAAGTTGGCATATTACGATACTCACTCAATGCCATCTCAAGTAGTGGCATTACTGCTACAGCTCCTGTTCCCTCTCCTAAAGAAAGGCGACACTTAATGATTGGATTTAAGTTAAGTTCTTCCATTAACATTTGCGCTGCTGGTTCGCCTGATTGATGAGAAGCTACCATCGTATATTTACACGGTTCACATAACCTTGTAGCTAGAAGCGCCGCTGCTGAGGAGATAAAACCATCAATGACAATAGGTACCTCAAAAAATGCTCCTCCAAGATAGACGCCAACCATAGCCGCTAAATCAAATCCACCAACCTTCCTTAAGATTTCCCAAGGCTCATCTGGGGTTAAATTATGATATGCGATTGCATCCTCGATTATCTTTGCCTTATGCGTAATTCCTTCCTTGCTTAAGCCTGCTCCCTTTCCTGTTACATCCTTTGCAGGAACTTGAAGGAGAGCAGCAGTGACAGCGCTACTAGTTGTCGTATTACCAATTCCCATCTCACCCGTTGCGATAATTTCACAACCTAATTCTTTGTATTCCTTTACTAATAAAATACCAGCTTCTATGCATTTGCATAATTCATCTTCTGTCATGGCTTCCATCAAAGAAAAGTCCCTTGTTCCTCTACTATTCTTTAGACAGCGCATTCCCTCTACTTCGGTAAGCATACCAACATCAACAGGAATTACCTGAACATTTGCCACTTTTGCAAAATGATTAATGCTGGCTCTCCCATGAATAATATTATTTGCTACTACCGCAGTCACTTCACTTCCAGTCTGGGTAACCCCCTGCGCTACAATCCCATTATCCGCACAAAAAACCAGACAACAACGTTTTTTAAGTGCTATCATTGGATTGATAGAAACAAGAGTTGCAATCGCATCCTCCAGATATCCAAGTCCATAAAGTGGTTTTGCTATCTTATCCCAGTGCTTTTTTGCTTCTTTTTTTCTTTCTTCAATTCCATTAAATTCATTTGCTTTTAGCTGACTTATGATAAGTTTACAATCAATTTTCCTCTCCATGGTAAATCCCTTTCTTGTCACATTCCTTTTTAATGACATTTCCTTAATCTTGCTTATAGATAATTACAGTGCAATCCCTATAAATAAAAAATGCCTCCTACACAAAATAGCATAAGAGGCATAACAAAAAAACTCCGTAAGTGAGTTTCTTTTCTACACCAGCTATTCACCGTAACCTTGTGTGATATCCTATAGCGAGGCAGGTCTTCTGGCTTTGGCTTCAACGCATACAACCGTCTTCCCGATTGCTCAGTGACATGTCCTGCATTCGTAGGTGAAGTATGCTCTTCCATTACAGCGGCGGGACCGCATGGGGGTTTCACCCATTTCCCTATTATCCTTGGCAATAATTTAGGCCAAGGCACCTCTCTACATTATATTTTTAAAATAGATTTTAATTACATGAACTATTTATTTTCCATTTGGAAATTAACTTGCTTTATTATAATGAAAAAAATACAGTATGTAAAGTATCTACCGTAATTAATCCTTATAAAGTATCTATCATAATTACTCCTTATAATGCCAATAAATACCCAATAATATACAATGGAATAACCACCTTTAAAATGTTACAATATTATTACAAATATATTTCATTTCAGTAATTCTATAAAAACATTCTCATGTTCTGAATCTACAGACAAAAAGTTGTACTCTTATTGACTCTTTTTTGTCGCACTTTTATGAAATACTTATGATATCTAAAATACGAAAGAATGGTAATGCATATGAAATACAAAGTTAAATTTGGTACTCTGGTAACAACTCTAGTTTTATCTGGATATATCACGACAATCCCTGTAGCTCACGCTACTTCTGATAAAATTTCTTCCCCACTTATAACAACCTCTCGCTTCATCACATCGAATGTTGGCTCGCATGAGGTGTCAGTTCGGCAAAGTCAAAATAAAATAGATCTCAACGTTACAGTTTCAACAAATGCAACTGCGTTGGAAATCCAGCAATTATTAGATTATAACAAGAATAATGAGTATAACCTAACCATAAGAATACCATATGGTACCTATGTACTTGATCGAGAACTTCGTATCTATTCTAATACTACAATTATTGCCTCTTCTGGAGCTAAATTAATGAAGAATCACCAACGTGGAGCTTTGCTTGCAAATGACATGAGTAAGGATAGCGGAGGCTATACTACTACAGAAAATATCACCATCGATGGGGGTATCTGGGATTCCTCTATGATTGCGAACTATAACAAAGGTACAGAAAGTTTTCGTTTTATCCACGCTACGAATGTTACCGTAAAAAATGCTACCATTCGTAATGTTCCAGACAAAAGTCACCTTATTACCTTTGCTGGTGTTAAAAATGGTACTATAGAAAATTGTAAACTCTACGGCTATAATGGGAAAACGTTAAAAGAAGCGATTCAGCTCGACATTGTTCATGACAGTATCATCGTCCCTTCCATGCAATCAAGCTCTATCGTATATGACGATCTTCCATGTGATACAATAACCATAAGAAAAAACGAAATATACAACTTCCCCCGCGGTATTGGTTCTCATACTTCAGTTCAAGGAGTCTTCCATAGTAACATAACAATTGAGAATAATAGGCTTCATGATCTCTCGGAAGCTGCCATTAAAGCTTATAACTATATAAATACCAATATAAAAAACAATACCATAGATAGAGCAGCTGTTGGGATTCTTGTCTATACGACAATTGAAAATGAAGAATTGAGTTACCTTCCTGCTCTTCCAAGTACGAAAAAACAACCCCTTCCTAAAAATTATCGCATCGTAATAGAAGGTAATACAATAAAGAATATGAGACAATATCTATCAGATTCTACACTTTTATGGGGTGATGGAATTCGTATTATTGGAAGCAAAACACGACCATTATCCAATGTTTCCATTAAAAAGAATAACATTACAAAAACAGCCCGCTATGGTATCTTTGTAGAATACTCCCCTACCTGCTATATTGGTAGCAACTATATCACTGATACCTATCGTTATTCAATTTGTGTACACAATAGTAACTCAGGTTACCTATACTGGAACCAGATTAGCAAAGCGGGCGCGAAAGGCAGCTATTATGGAGGGATCGGAGTATCACATACCCAATATCTAAAAATTTATAAGAATACGATAAACGTTACAGCCAAAAATGGTATTTATCTAAATTCAACTGTAAAAAATTGCAACATTACATGGAATAAAATCACCGGTGTAGCAGCTTCTCAGGCTATTTATGCAAATACAAAAGCTGGACATACCGTTAGTAATAATACGCCAAAAGTAAAAAAGTAATTCTTTAGTTTTGGTATGTAACAATGAAATGGCGGTTTTGTTTTTCATGATATGCTCCCTCCTTACGACAGTTTGGTTTTTCATCTGTCTATTTTTTAAAGGGAGTACATCAATTTACAAAACCGCCATTTAATTCTATCCGAGTAAAGCAACAAGAAGCAATATAGCTGAAACTATAAAAGCTCCAAAAGTTCTCCAAAACCTATAATATACTACTTCAATCAAGGCGTAAAGCGCATAAGCTCCCAAAATAATAATAAAAAAAGATACGTTTTATATAGAAGTTTTTAGGTTTTTTATCAACTTGTCATACCTTTTAGCTTGTGCTTATGAAAGTACAGGTTTACTCTATCCTCGCTTAAATTCTTAGTAACGATATGATATAAATTATTCCCCCTGCTATTAACGAGACAACAGTACCTATTAAAACTCCTGTTACAGCACCTCTTATATGGTGCCACGGATTTTTATATTCTTTATCCATATCCTCAGTTCCAGGAATTCTTGTCTTTTTACTATGACAGAAAAGTCCTATATCTAAAACTAACATATCATAAACATTCACAACAAAAAATAATACAAATACATGAAAATATGCAGAAGTAAAGGTTTTTGCACCAGAGAAATAGGCAACAGTAGCAAGTGCAATCGCAAAAAGTAATATTGCAATTAATTTTATTGTTAAATGTCTTTTTTCCTCCGCTTGTATAACCTCTTTATATTGTGGTAATTTCTCTACTCTCTCTCTAATTTCTTTAGGATAAGACATAATATGCTTTATTGGATTTTTATAGAGAGAAGGTAATATAATTAGCGTAAATATTACACATGCAATAACACTTTCTACAAACAAAATCATTCTTTCATCTCCTAAAAAATCATTGCAAAATCTGGTTTCGATTAACTTATGTTAAATATAAAATATAGCACTGAATATTTATTCTTATATATTAAGTACTATATTTAAAATATTGCTTTTGTCTACAATCTGAGACGGATACTTATTAAGTATCCGACTTTTTAATTGCATATTGTTTTTTCTTTATTCTGAACATACCTGATAAACCATATCAAGCTGGCCTTCAGTTTCACTACCAACATATCCTATCTTTTCATAAACGTGTTTTGCTGGTTCATTTAACTCGTCTGCCATAAGAAAAGAACGCACAGCTCCTTGTTCCTTTCCATAAGCAATTGCCTGTAATATCAGATTTTGTCCAATGCCCTTACCTTGGAAATTTGGATTAACTGCAAGCTCACGAACCCAGACAACTTTTCCTTTTTCTGAGGTTTCTCCATAGATGCCGACACATACAATACCAGCAAGAGTTTCAGCCTCCTCGTGAACCAAAATATTAGTGTTACTACAAATGGAAGCGTCAGGGCAAGTACCATCAAGCCATTGCTTCACCCATTCCTCACTCTCTCCACGGAACTCTCTACTCTGCCATTGACAAGAATAGGTTACTTGAGAAGCTTGTTTCTCACGATTATCTCCTAAGTAATGTATCTGGATTCCATCTGTATTAACCTTATTAATTTGGTCAATCCAGTAATCTCTTAAAAATCCATACTCCTTGAATCCTTGGCTGATTAAGTAATCTTTCCATTCTAATGGTATAAAGGAAACCAAAATATTAGATCCTAATTTTTTTACCTGTTCTGAAAGCACCTCGACTTGATTAACTGTCCAATGGACCTCGTACCTATTAGTTTCTTTCTCTTTACCAAGTAGTATGAGACCTTCTTTATCCTCTTTTACAATGTTAAAATCCGATACAGATTCATATTCTGTGTACTCTAACGAATTAAATTTGTAGTCTTTCAACTTCATTTTAATCGTATCAAATTTATTTCTGTCAATCATGTAATCTCCTTTACTATTTTAGTCGAAAGGATAATGTACACCCCAACTAGCTCTAAGACCGTCCATAATTTCCATCACGCGGAGTGTTTCCTCATGAGGCATTTCAGGACACTCTAATTTACCTTCTGATATTGCTCCTAGAGCTGCAGTTACTTCATACTCATATCCAGTAATTTGTTCTGGTCTCTCGATAGTTTCTACTAATTCGCGGTTTGAATTGTATACTTCAATTTTCTCATAGTTATTCATACCGTAAACCTTTAGATAACCTTTGGTACCATAGATGATTGCTTGTGATTCCATCGCGCTAATCATTGAACTGCAAAGTGTTGCTACCTTGCCATCTTTGTAAGTCAAGATGACACTATGTGTTTCATCCACGCCAAGATCAGTTAATACCGCAGAAGTTTTGATATCCGAAATCTCATTACCAAATGCAATCAAAGCAAATGTTAATGGATAGATTCCAAGATCAAGTAACGCTCCGCCAGCTAATGAAGGCTCTCTAAGTCTTGGTTTCTCACTAACCAATGCACCAAACGTAGAGATTAAGGAAGCTGGAGTTCCAATCTTACCACTATGAAGTACATCTTTTAATATCTGTGCTATTGGCATATAACGAGTCCAAATTGCTTCCGTAATTAATAATCCTTTTTCTTTTGCTAAAGAAAGTATTTCTTCTGCCTGCTTTTTATTTGCAGTAAATGCTTTTTCACATAAAACATTTTTTCCATTTTGTAAACATAACTTTGCATGTTCGTAATGATGAGAATGTGGTGTAGCTATATAAACTAAATCTATGTTTGGATCTTGCAACATCTCTTCATATGATCCATAAGCATGATCTACTGAAAATTCCTTTGCAAACTCTTCTGCTTTACTTAAATCTCTAGAAGCAATACCATATAAATTTACGTCATTCATTCCATTTACAGTCTTAGCCATGAATGAGGCTATTCTTCCAGCACCTAAAATTGCAATATTATTCATATAGAAACCCTTCCTTTCATATCCCTTTTTTACAAATCCTACCCGTAACTAATACATGTCACTCATATTATATTGTAACATAGATTTGGTAAAAATTATATTGGATTTTATAATACGAATGAGCTAAACTTATCGCGTCCACAAATGATCTATTACAATATGGTCTACATATAATTTCCTAGCTAGTTATTTGATATTTCCCTCCCATTACTAAATATTGACTGTACCTCTGGTACATATTATAATTAATTTATCTGATCTAAACGTAGTCAATTATCAAATTTATTAATACTGGGAGAATCTTATAGTTTAGAAAACCAATGAAACCGGAATTTTGCATTGACATAAAGTTGTTATGTTATTAAAAGGCTCTATATAGCCAGAAAGAGGTTATTATGGATACACAAAATTTAAAAACGTTTCTCCTTTTATCCCAAATAAAGAATTTTACACAAACAGCGGAACAACAATTTGTTGCGCAATCTACGGTGACAAACCGCATCATGGAATTAGAAAAAGAACTAGGAAAAAAATTATTCCTTCGAGAACGTAATAATCTCTCTTTAACAAAAGATGGGGAGTTATTTCTCGAATATGCGAAACGTATTGTGGAACTTGAAGAAACCGCCATACACGAATTCAACACACAAAATGCATTTCGTGCTGCCTTGCGTGTTGGTACCGCAAATACAGTGTATGAGTGCCATCTATATGAACCGATTCGTTCCTTCTTTATAAATCATCCGGACGTATCGATCAAGGTTACCATTGACCACTCATTTACATTAATTCAAATGCTTCAAGACCAAATAATAGACCTTGCTTTTACTTATGTTCCAGTGAATAAAAAATACTTTAAGTGTAGTTCCTTCCGGACAGATGAGTTAGTGCTCGTAACTCATCCAAAAAACCAAAAGTATGCGAATGGTATTTCAAAAGAACAATTGGTAAGTACCGATTATCTTTATTGCAATTTTGCATTACAAGATGTAGGAATCTACATTCGTGAATTATTTCCAAAACATCATCACTTTCGATTTGAGATTGACAAGAGCACAACTCTTTTACAGTATTTATTGAATGGAATCGGGTTTAGCTTTCTTCCTAAAAGCTTGATAAATCATCATATAGAAAATGGACAACTTATTATGATTCCTCTTCTTGATTTTGATACACCAAAAATTAATAGTTATATTCTGCAAAAAGAAAATGTCGGTAATGCTTCTGTAATTGAAGATTTTATAGAATCTATCCGTTTAGATTAAGGGTATCTTAGTAACAGAATAAAATGGTATAATGTTAAAATAGTTGAATACTATAATAAAAAAACATGGTTTATGGATATAACTCAATATATTAATTTTGCTGAGCAATATTTAAGTTCTCTACCAAGAGATTATACTCCAGAAATGGCTCTGGAATATAATGATATACTTTATGACAGCTATGCAAGAACATATAATTTAGACAGACTTTTAGAGTTTATAAGTAATGTAAATAGTGGTATACCTGACTTTGTCACATTAACAACCTTTGGAATGGACGGACCAGCAGTTACAAGCATTTTGCAATTTAATGGAAATCAAATTATTTATACATTAGATATGACTAGATCCCCTCTTGAAGACAAAATCATTACAATTGTTGGCAATAGCATAGACGTTTATACTCAAAATATGTATGGAACATTAGTAACATTTTACGATTTAATAGACTTTAATAATAATTCAATAAATATTATTAAAAATGTTCAGAGATAGGATATTATTAGCAAAAGATCTTCTAAATAGAATAAATTCCGTTTTCACTTTGTTTTTCCATGTGTGAGAACGGTTAATTTCATGGATTTATCTTAAAACTCCAAATGCGCCTTCTACCTAAATAGATTAGAAAAAGAGTCCTTGCTCGATAGCTGATTTACATCTGCTATTTTGCCAAGACCCTTTTTTTATTTTTTAAACTTTTTCATTTTTACTTTCTTCTTTTGGTATTATATATTCAAGAAAATCATCTTTTAACCTACATACGCTTTTAATAAATCTAAAGTAGCAATTAATGCTGTTTCATGGGTACGCTCCATACCATGAGAAGCATGGATCCCCTGTCCAATTAATGCAGCTCTAATATTATTTCCACCACGCATAGCAGCCGAAGCATCGGAACCATAGTGAGGGAAGATGTCTACTACATATGGGATTTGCTTATCTTTTGCGAGATTCATTAGATTTGTTGTTAATTCATAATCATATGGACCTGAAGAATCTAATGCACAAATTGATACAGAGTACTCATTTCCAGCTAAATCATCGCCTATAGCTCCCATGTCAACAGCGATAAATTCACTAATCTCTGATGGGATATAGGATGCGCCCATACCGATTTCTTCTAAATTGCTGATTAAAATCTTTAAAGTTCTCTTTGGTGTAACTTTTTCTTCTGATAAATCTTTCAGTAAACCTAATAAAACAGCTACACTTGCCTTATCATCCAGATGTCTAGATTTGATAAATCCGCTTTTTGTATACTCAAATCGTGCATCAAAGCTAATATAATCGCCATTATTGATACCAAGATTTAGAATATCTTCTTTATTCGCTACTTTCTCATCAATACGTATTTCCATGTTTCGGTCCTTACGCTCAAGTGTTCTTGCATCATCATAGGAATGAACCGATGGGCATTTTGAAAGAATAGTTCCAGTATACACCTTTCCATCTCTCGTATGGATTTTGCAATATTCACCTTCGATACTATTCATTGTGTAGCCCCCAACACAAGTAAAGCGAATCATACCATCACCACTGATGGAACGAACCATAGCACCCAGTGTATCCACATGAGCTGATAAGCCAAGGCAATCACTACTTTCTCCAGGAACCGTAATAATTAGTCCACCTCGTTTGATATACTCACAGGAATAGTGATACTGATTCGCTTCTCTTTCAACAAACTCCATTACTTCTTTCGTAAACCCAGATGGGCTTGGAATATCCACTAGTGTTTCTAGCGTTTTAATAATGTACTCTCTCGTATCCATACAATTCTCCTCTATATTTTTAATAATTATAACACTTGCTTGTTAAAAACAATCCCCTGTTTTTGTAGCGAAATCATTATCTTTTCATCCTTATAAAAAACAGGATGCCTGTTACCATAATTACTCCATACAATCATAGAATATTTACAAAAATAAAATGTACTAAACAAGCTCTCTGAGGTACTTAACTCAACCGCTAACTTAAGCATATCATCTGTTAATTGAAAATACAAAGGTTTTTGATTATTCTTACCTTCTAAATGAAAATTCTCATCTTCTGAATAAAAATTCTCACCTTCTAAATGAATATTTTCACCTTCTAATAAAAATTGGTTTAATAGTAGCTTCCCTTCCATAGGTAAGCTTTCTTTTACCCTTTCCTGCTCAGGATTCGATAGTAATTCATAATAAAAATCCACATAAGAATTCTCTTCACCATTTAATTCCTTTAAATCTTTAAGAATATTATATAACTCTAATTTACCACCAGTAATAATATAATAAGGAAATTGATCAAACGCATCCATAATCTGTGGAACTATAAATCCACCACGAACCTTAATTTCCGATTGTGAAACCTCAATCCTCATAATTACCTCCTAATGGTTCTAATATAATCTTCCACTCTTCTACTAATTTTTCTAACGAAAACATCGCATTTGCTGGACTGGTGGAAGGTAGACATATGGCTTTTAATCCAGTCTCTGATTCGCTGTATCGATCATAAAGTTTTTTGGCTGTTTTTCCATTCACGTAAATATTACTTATTGGGCTAATTGCTAAAATTCTAGATAAATCTGTTGGTATTACATTTTTTATACTGCTATCGCTAGAGCCGATGATATCGCAACTGTCAATAACATCCCATAATGCAATATGGTTCTCTAATAGAAATGCTCTTTTTTTCGAACTACCCGATGGTATCTCTTTTTCCAATACCGTTGATAACATCCTCCAAAAACGATTCATTGGATGCCCATAATAAAACTCTTGCTCCCTTGACTTAACAGAAGGAAAACTCCCTAATATCAAGATTTTACTATTTTTATCAAAAACCGGTTCGAAGGTATGTGAAACGTGTTGATAATCACCCATAGTAACCTCTATTTCTTTTTAATCACTAAGTCATAACGGATATTCTCAATCCGCTTACGCTACTTTTATTTCTTTACTCAATCATATATTTATGACGGATATCCCTATACTTTTTCATACAACAACAAGCTTGTGATTATCACAAGCTTGTTGTTGATTACATATCATTTTAATCTATTAAACTTACATTGATATCCTAATCTTTAGTGTAATAGATTCCATCATTAAAAGCAAGGAATCACTCTTCTTTTTTCTCATAAATGTCAGTCTGCGCTGGATTATCTAATAATTCTCCAGTGATAGTAAACCTTGATCCGTGGCATGGACAATCAAAGCTTAACTCATCCGGATTCCATTCCAACTGGCAGCCAAGATGCGGACATTTTGGTTCTATTATGAAAATTTCACCATCATCATTTTTATAGACTCCGTATTTAACTTCATCTACTTCAATAATTCCACCATGACCCACTGGAAGTTCTTCCTCAGTCGCTTTTGGCAACTGAAATATCCTCCTTGTTAACCCTTTTACTGCTTGTTTCGTTTCTACTAACAATGCTTTTAAATCACTTGTAAGGGTAAATCTCTCTGGAGAAAATACTGGTGCATACCAAACGTCTTCGCCTGCTATTTGTTTGGAGATAATTTGTGCTGATACCATAGAACTTGTCATTCCCCATTTACCAAATCCAGTTGCTACATACCAGTTCGGTTTACCACTTGAGAATTGGCCGATATATGGTACACCATCTAAGGTCATACAATCTTGTGCAGACCAGTGAGCGAACTCACTGCTCTCTGGATAATTTTGCTTTAACGCACTTCGTAAAGCACTATATTGGCCACCACGAGAATTTTCACCAGTTCGATGGCCTCCGCCACCAAATAACAAGATGTCTTTATAACTTCGTAGTGAATAACCGGTCTTTTCATAACTTCGATACATTCCATCTAAAGTAGTTGCATTTTTACATGCAAGAAAATAAGATCGATCTTGATGCATTCGTAGAAAATAAAATCCTGGTGCATTGATAAATGGATAATGAGTTGCAAATACAATGTATTTTGCTGTTATTTCACCACGATTTGTTTTAAGTAACGTATCTTCTACTTCAAGTACCTGTGTATTTTCATAAATGGTTAATGTACTTGCCACAGCAGACAAAAATTTTAATGGATGGAACTGTGCTTGATTTGCAAATTTTACCGCGCCTTTCACCTCAAAAGGTAGTTCAGTTTCTGTGGTAAATTCAGCATCAATTCCTAGCTTTCTAGCAGTTACAGCTTCTTGCTCTAAAAGGGTTGCATCTTCTAACGTATAAAGATAAGCACTTTTTTCCTCAAAGTCACAATCGATTAGTAGCTCGTTTACTAAATTCTTAAATTCTAATATTGCATTCTCATTGGCATAAGCATATTGCTTTGCTTTCTCTTCACCAAATTGATCGATGAGTTTATGATAGATATCCGCATGCTGTGAAGTAATCTTTGCAGTTGTTCCCTTCGTCTGTCCACTACCAATGCGTTTTCCATCTACTACTATCGTTTTAAATCCTTTTTGTTTGAGATAATAGGCAGTTAAAATGCCTGCCATTCCTGCACCTATCACTGCTACTTCAGTTGATAAGTCACCAGGCAAATCCTCTCTTGGAGCAATCGAATAAGTTTCTTCCCATAAAGATACCATAGTTAACCTCAATTCTGGCGCTTTAGCGCCCTCATCATAATTACGGCATATGTGCGCCAGCGTAAATTACAAATTTGTTGAAAAACCTTTGATTTTTAATCTGCCTTCTTAGTATTACATTGTTCACGTATCTTTATGAAAATAATTACTAAAACTTCAACATACTTCATTTTTGTAGTAGGTTTTGCTGTAGTGACTCCTGTTTTAATCAAACTAATATCACAATTCCCTCGGTATCGGTGTAATGATAAAAAAGCTTGATAAAAGGTTTCTTGAGTCAGTTCTTCTGCTAAATCTTTACGGTTATAAACTTGTTTTAGCAAAAAGTAATAGACCCGAGAATAATATTTTTCATATAATTCTTGAAACTCTACCTTCCTTGTCTGCCTCCATCTGTGCTTTCATAGTACATCTATCTATTAGTAACATAAACATTAAAAAGGTTACAAAATAAAAAAATATAGGAAGACTTCATTCTATATATCCAATGAAATCTTCCCATATAGTGTATCATATTATCGGAACTAAAATCATGTTCCGATAATCGATTTACGTTGCGATAAGGCTCACTTTTTCTTGTTACTTTAATACATAAGCCTCTACTTGCTGATAAATTTGCTCATTGCACTCGATTTCGTATACCATTCCCTCTTCTTCGCTGATGGAAGAAAGGATATTCGTTGAAGCATTAATCTTCGCCATTAATGCACCAAGATGATACGGAATCAATATCTTAGCTCTAACTTCATTCGGGTATAAGCGCTTACAAATAAGTTCGATAAGCTCTTTCATGCCATCGCCTTTTTTCGCAGAAATCAATACAGTATCTTCCTCTGACACTAATACCAGTTTCTCTTCTATATTATCTTGCAAAACATCCGATTTGATTAAATCCGCTTTATTATAAGCATAGATAGCTGGTATGTGACCTGCTCCTATTTGCTTTAAGGTATCATTTGTCACCTCTATCTGACTCTTGTAATCTTCATTGGAGCGATCTACTACATGAATCAGCAAATCAGCTTCGCATACCTCTTCTAGTGTAGAACGAAATGCTTTCACCAGCTTATGCGGTAAGTTACTTACAAATCCAACCGTATCGGATAATAAAAACTCCTTTCGATTTTTGAGTTTCATCTTACGAACAGAAGTCTCTAGGGTTGCAAATAACATATCCTTTTCTAAAACTTCTTTGTCTTCCTTACCGATAAATTGTTGAACCATATAATTCATTACCGTTGATTTTCCTGCATTGGTATATCCTACTAATGCTACCGTCTTTATCTCATTTTTCTTACGCTGATTTCTCTGTGTCAAACGTTGCGTAATAAGCTCTTCTAGCTCTCTTTGCATCGCATTAATTTTTTCTTCTACTCTTCGCTTATCAAGTTCGAGCTTAGTTTCACCAGCACCTTTATTTCTACCACCAGCTCCGGTACCACCACCAATACCCCCTGCCTGCCTTGATAGGTTTTCATTCGCTCCAATCAAACGTGGCAATTCATATTGTAATCTCACTACTTCAACTTGGAGCTTTGCTTCCCTTGTTTTAGCACGACTAGCAAATATCTCTAATATTAGGTTGGTACGATCGAGAACCACGGTATCAACCACCCCTTGAATGTTACGCATTTGAGATGCTGTTAACTCTCCGTTGAAGATAACAACCTCTGCCCCGCGTGCTTTAGCTAATTCCGAAAGTTCTGCAAGCTTGCCCTTTCCAAGATAAGTAGCTTTATTTATAATATCTGCATTTTGTACTAAACTATCAACTATCTCAATATCACACGCATCACTTAATGCGATTAATTCCTGCATTCCCTCATGAAAATGCTCTTGATTCTTAACATTTACTCCTACTATTATACCGATTTGTCTCATAATCATAATCTCCTTTTCATAATGATAGTCATTAAATGGACCATCATTAATGTTAATAAACTTTTTTAAGCCAAGTTTTTACTAAGATTTTTAGAAAAACTTGATTCTTTGCTACGAAAAGGATTATGATAAACGTTATATTTATCCCGAGTACCATAATCCAGTACTAATAACGAATTCTAATAGAATTAATCATTCTAAAACCTCCCTTATTTGCGAAAAGAAATATTACTACACGTTAGTGAAAAGATATCCAACATGAAATAGAACATACCACAAACTTTTTCTTGTTAGAATAGACCAGCTTCAGGACATAAAAAACAGACAAAACCTAGATAGGCCCTGTCTGCTATATATGCATCTTATGAAACAATATCATGAGTTACTTATCGTCTATTTTAAAAATATCATACTTACCCTAGCATATTTAGCTAAGTTGAGATAGTAATTATAAACTTTGATTAGTCTTCACCCATAGAAATGAACATATTTGCCGTTTAAGCATAACAAAAAAGCCTTGTTAAGGTTTACCAAAACATATCTGCTTTTTAATAAACTTATCTTAAACGACTAATAAACATGTATTTTCTCCTTTGTCACACTAATATAATAATAACAATATCACATTGCTATCCTTCTGTCAAACAATCCAGCAACAAATTATGTACTTATTTTTGATTACTTTCTGATAGGTGTAAAAATACACCAATTAGCATTATTTATACCTATCATAACATGGACTTATAGCAGGAAAAAATATCAAAAACACAAGAAAATATAGTAGACATATGTATCATCGTGTGGTAAGGTTGTAATAATTTAAAAAGGAATAGAACGAATATGTATACAGCAACTACAATTGCAAAAGGAAGGATGTAAGGATTATGAAAACTTATCAATCTATGAGCAAAGATGAGTTGACCAGTTTAAAAACTGATTTAGAAGCAAAATACAAGGAATTCCAAGGAATGGGATTAAAGCTTGATATGTCAAGAGGAAAACCTTCTGCAGAACAATTAGATATCTCCATGGGTATGATGGATGTTTTAAATAGTGAAGTAAGCCTTCAATGTGAAGAAGGGATAGATTGTAGAAACTACGGTATCCTTGATGGTATCAAAGAAGCAAGAGAACTTCTTGGTGCAATAAGTGAAGTACCAGCCGATAACATTATTATTTATGGAAATTCTAGTTTAAATATAATGTACGATACTGTTTCCCGCTCCATGACTCATGGTGTTATGGGAAGTACTCCTTGGTGTAAATTAGATAAAGTAAAATTCCTTTGCCCAGTCCCTGGTTATGATCGTCATTTCGCAATTACAGAACATTTTGGCATCGAAATGATTAATGTACCTATGACAAATGAAGGTCCTGATATGGATATGGTAGAACAGCTTGTCAGCACAGATGATACAATAAAAGGCATCTGGTGCGTACCAAAGTACTCCAATCCACAAGGAATTACTTATTCCGAAGAGACTGTAAGGCGTTTCGCAAGACTTAAACCAGCTGCAAAAGATTTTAGAATTTATTGGGACAATGCATACAGTGTACATCATTTATATGAAGACCAACAAGATTTTTGCTTAGAAATTCTTACAGAATGTGAGAAAGCTGGCAACCCAGACATAGTTTATAAATTCACCTCTACTTCAAAAATAAGCTTTCCTGGTTCTGGTGTAGCTGCTATTGCGACCTCAAAGAATAATCTTGCAGATATTAGAAAGCAGTTAACCCTACAGACTATAGGACATGATAAGGTAAATCAACTCCGTCATGTACGTTACTTTAAAAATTTAGATGGTGTTCATGCTCATATGAAGAAACATGCAGATATCATGAGACCAAAATTTGAAGCAGTAATTGATATTTTAGAAAAAGAACTTGGTGGACTTGGAATTGCTAGCTGGATTAAACCAAAAGGCGGTTACTTTATCTCCTTTGAATCCATGGATGGATGTGCTAAGGATATCGTTACTAAAGCGAAGAATGCAGGCGTTGTTATGACTGGTGCTGGAGCAACTTATCCATACGGAAAAGATCCTAAGAATAGTAATATTCGTATTGCCCCATCCTTCCCAACATTGGATGAATTAAAACAAGCAGCGGAACTATTTGTATTATGTGTTAAATTAGTTAGCGTTGAAAAATTACTTGAGCAGTAACTATGACACCTCAATTTGAGATTTAAACATTTGCGAAATCCAGATTGGTTTGCGCGGAATCAAGCTGTCGAAAATCTATATGCTAAGCCCCTTCTCATTTTTAAAAGCTATCTAATAAATGAATAAATCATCTTTTTGCTATAATTTTCTAGCAAAGAATCAAAAAGAGCAACTGTGAGTTTATTCCAGCTGCTCTTTTTAGATTATATTCCAATAACATTCCATTATATGAGATATTGTAAAATTATAGTTTTTATAATTACAGAAAGATACAATATAATCTCAATCACTTTATATCATACTAATACTGTAAATTATAAAAATAAAAAATTTCATCTATTTTTTTTACGTTTACTATGTAGTTGATAGCAACATTCTACGAATAACGGATATTCCGAAGTTTTAAGCGATTCTATGTCGGTTAGGTAAAAACTTATATTTTAACTTAGAGTTTATACCAACGAATGTTTAGTGAATAGTAAAAGATTCGTAGAATATTGGCAAAAGAATGGAGGTCCTTATGAGTAAACAATACCAACAACGTTATGAGAAAGAAAGAGAGAAGCAATTACAATGTTCAAACAAAAATGAAAATTGTTCTAACTCTACAAGTAATGATTCTAACCTTTCAGACTGCTCTAATACAACACAAAAGCAAGGAACTAAGAATAATACCAATCAAGAAATAAAATAAGGGAAAGCATGCTTTGCGAGCACTTCCTTGTCATGAACAATTAAAAGCGTACTCAACTAACATTTCCATGTTAGTGTTATTCATCTTAGCCGGAAAAACTGAATAAAAAAGCGGGTGGTTTCGATTATCTCATTTATGGGAAGCAATTGCTCCAACATAAACTACGAAATACACTCGCTTTTTATATATAACTATATCACTTATTCTAACTTCTTTTATAAAAATAGAAAAGTTTCAAATTTACTTCTATTTAAATTCTATCTATTTATAGATTTCGAAAAAATCAACCAGTTCTCTTTTCGGAAGAGACTTAATTACTTGAATAAAAGAATGATCAATCATATCAAACAAAATCTCTTTGTCTATCTTTGCAATCCATATTGTGTTTCGATATGGTTGTTGAACAGGCGGACAATGATATCCTCTAACAACTACGGAAGGATACTGTTCTCTATAGAAATCCGCTAAGACCATATCACATTTTAATGTTAACTTATAGTCTTCTGGATTCGGATATAATTCTGCAAAAATCTTCTTTCTTACTTTGAAAACAATCGGAACTTCTCCAAAAGGATACTCTATGTATGCATCTTTTTTGGTTAAACAATATTCCATAACCTCTTTTGCTGTGGCATTCATCTACCCCACCCCCGTCACTGCAATGCGATATAGTTACTTACTAGGTCGTCAATACCTACTGTCGAGTTATGCTTCATTATTTTAATAAATCCTTCTGTAGTTGCCTGTTTAAACGCATAGGTATCGTAATACTCTCTCATCGCACGAAAAAAAGCTTCTTCTCCCATTCGTTCTCTAAGCTCATATAAGAAATATTGTGCTTTATAATAGCATGCCATATAGTAAGCATTATTCTGGTACTCCGTTATCCCCTTATTAATTGATATTGGATCCAATTTTAAGTACTTACCTTGAATGGCATAGTCCTCTGCCTGCGGCTTCCCCTTTACTTTCTCTAAATATAACCCTACAGCAAAAGTACTAAGTCCCTCATCTAACCAAGCTTCTGTTGTTTCATTATTTCCTATGATTCCATAAAACCACTGGTGAGCGATTTCATGACTTAGTATTTCTTCATAACTTACTTGCTGATTATCAAGGAAGGCTTCTCTTGGCATATATATCAAACCACTATACTCCATCGCTACATTAATATTGGGCTTTTGTGTAATCATTGCCATTCGAAAAATATCATACGGATAATCGCCAAATACCGTTTCGTAACAATTGAGTGAATCCATTATTTGCTGCATCGTAGAATCTTTATGTTCTTGGCTCACCACATTTTTTTCAAAATATGCATAAATCTTTATACCATTAAACTCATCTTCTATTATTTCATATTGATCTGATATCGCCATACAGATATCTCTTGCGTTTTTATTTTCAAATGTATAAGTCACTGTTTCTTCTTTTACATCTTTCTTACGCTCAACTCCACCACAAGCAACTACATAATCTTTGGGTACGGTAATTTTCATACGAAAATCCGACATATCATGATAACGCCCGTCGCCAACTAAACTCATAGGGGTTAGATCCCACCCATTGTCATCGTAAACCGCCATCTGCGGATTAAAAAAGCTAAAGCAATACTGTGTTTTATAATAACCAAAGCGTTCCACCAAATCAGGTATTAGGAATTTACAACTGATCTGAAATTGAATTGTTTTCCCTGGTGCAAGTGGCTTCTCGGGTACAATTTTTAATAATTGATTATGGTCTAATACTTCAAAGCTAAGTTCATCTTTCGATAAACTATTTACAGCTAACACTTGAATTCCTTTGGTATTATCGTAAACCTGATATGCATTACCATAAATATGAAGGTATAACTCAGAAAGTGATACCCCTTTTTTATTTTGATATGTAATAGTTTCTGAAAAATTTAAAATATGCTCTTTTGTATCCAATGTCCCCTCAAGTTCATAAAGAGTTCGCCCCTCGTTAAGTGAGTCAGAACTTTTCTCCTTACCTACGCACCCTGTCAGCCAAGCACTTAATATAAAGCAAAGTAAACTTATTAGGAAGGCTGACCTCCTTCTCTTATTGCATACCTTACTAATCATATCCCCCTGATTCATTTCTTACTCCCACTCTTTCATTCCGAAATACAAGATGGATTGGCAAGCCAATCCATCTTGTCATAAACTAAAATCTCAATAAGCGAAGAATATCATATTTACCATAACTTTACAATATATTGAAGGGAATTGCAACATCTTCTGTAAAGTTTATATTATAGTGAATTAAACTTTAGGTTGCAGCTTTGTTTCACTTCTTCTCTCTTTTCTTCATTTATTATTTTATCCTCGATTAGTTTTTCTTCAACCATTTCTTGTTTTATAAAATTCTCTTTTATTCCACCATCTTGAATCATGTACCCTTTATCGCAAATTTTTTCTATAAATTCTTTCTTGTCACTAGTTAATAGAATGGTAATGTTTTGTTTTTTTAACAACCGAAGAATCTTACAAAGTTCACGATGATTTTTATTATTCTCTTTCGAAAATAGCTCATCAAATATTATGATATCTTGCCGCTCCATGATGGCCTGTGCAATGCTTAACTTCTGCAGCATACGTGTACTAAACTCTCCGACTTTCGTACGACTCTCAGGTTTTAATCCAACCATTTTCATAGCTTCATAGATCTCTCTGTCTTCGACATTTCCATTAATTCCTGCAATATATTTTAAATTTTTGTAACCGTTAAATTCTTTAATAAATCCCATGGGATGGATAGCAATTCCAACATCTCTTGGAGTTTCACTAAATTTACCCAGTTGTTCTCCTCGAAAATAAACCTTTCCGCTATCTGGTGTCAGCTCTCCACACAAAATCTGAAATAAAACAGACTTTGCACCATCACCCATATCAAAAAAGCCAATGGTATCCCCCTTTTCTATGTTCATATTCACGTTTTGTAAAATGTTTTTACCATCTACCCTTTTTGATATTTTATCTATCTGTATTTCATTACTCATAATTATTACCTTTCATTTTTACTGTCAAAAGGGAATTAGTCTATCACAATTAATAGATCATGTCAATCCACTTTGGTAAACTATATAGTTCTATTAAAAACCTCTATTCTAATTCTTCTTCAACTTTTTATAATTTTAATAAACTACCACTTTCCACCAAAATAGTTTTGTGCTATACTAGTGATTAACGTGCACTTAGCATATTTTTACATTTTTCTGATGTAATGGGGGATTTCTTTTGTCATGAATTATCAAGAAGAAATTGGATTAATCAATCAAATGGTATTTCAACAATCCGATCAAGACACTTTTGATTATTTTAAGAAACGATTGGCCGATACGTCTAAGGACTCCGACGCAATTTTACGGGGATTATTCTGCCATGCCCTTGGTACAATTGCTTATAAGGTTGGGTTATATGGACGTGCTATTGATTATTTTTTTAACTCACTTGATTGTTATCAGTCTGTTGATAATTCAACTCCCTATAGAGCAGACTTAATATCTTGGGAGACAATTGAAATAGCTTTTGCGCACAGTTATATTAATCAAACAAAATTATCAAGAGAATTCTTAGAAAGGGAGTCAGTTCAAAAATCAATAGAGAATAAAAAAATACAACACCACTTACTGCTATTAGAAGGTGTACTTGCCTATAAGGAAGACAAGCCGGCTCTCTTCGTTTCAAAGATACAAACATTACTAGAACTTCCTCTGAATCCTTCAACTATACTAAGAGATTTCAACGAATTTATTCTATTATTTCGCTACAGTATCGCATTAGAAGAATATGAAATTTCTTTAAAAATACTAGATATCTTAACTTCAATTGCAACACAATCTAATCGAATTGACTCACAATGCCAACTTGCGGAATGCAAAGTACTCTATTATAAATCGACGAATGATATAATTTCTTATAAAAATACATTTCTTGAATTAATATCCTTAACAAATTTAAAAGAGAAAGAATATAAGAAGATGAAAGAAAAGAATATTTATCTGAAAGATATTATTTTTCATCAATATGAACAGAAAGTTAAAACAAACAAGCGGATTGCCAATCTAAAAGAAATTGCCGAGATTGATTCCTTAACAAAATTACCAAATCGTTATCGAATTAATCAATATGGACCATGTCAATTTTTAAAGGCTAGAAAAGGGCAGAAAAACCTTGGTGTTTTAATGTTAGACATTGATAATTTTAAACTATACAACGATCAATTTGGTCATTTAATCGGAGATAAATATCTTAGTCTACTAGGTAAAGTATTACGAAAACATAGTGACAATGCTTTTGCTGCAAGATTAAGTGGAGATGAATTTCTTGTTATTTTTTATGACCAAACCAATGAACAGATTAAAGAATATTGTAAAACCATTAGCTCAGAATTAAAAAATTGTGACCAAATAATTATCGATGATCTTCCCTTTGGGACTCTTACCATAAGTCAAGGTGTTGTGAATGAAATACCGGATTATGATATGACCTGGGAAGATTATGTTCGCCGTGCGGACTACGCACTATACAAAGGGAAAAGATCTAATAAAAACCAAATTACCTTTGTTAAAGTTTTACCTTAGATTTGGGAGGGAACCATGAAATCTTCTGACATAATAGAAAAATTAATTGAAGCCTCCAAACAATATGTTTATGTGGATTTGCCCAAATGGATCAAGGCAAACGAGGAACTTCTATCTGCTGCAACAAAGGAGCAAGATGAGATTGCAATCGCAACCGCTTATTTTTTTATTGGTGAGGCTGAATATTGGCAAAGTAAACTGGATTCAGCGCTGGAGTACTTTTATAAAGTACTTACGATGTCAAAAGAACTAAAAGATATGGAATTAGAAGGAAAGTGTTGTAATATGATTGGCTCTATTCATTGTAAAAAAAGCAATGAATCAATCGCTATTGATTACTTTCATCAATCCATCCACTGTTTAAAGGAAATAAAAAATTATAGTGCACTTAGTTCTACTTATATGAATATGGCATCTGTCTACATAAATTTGGAACAATATGAAAAAGCTCTTGCGTGTTACAAAACGGCAGATTACTACGATGATCTTGAAAGCAAAGAACATGGTCCTCAAGCAGATGCCGAACTAAATCAACTTATTTTTCATATCAACTATTCATTGCTTTATGAGAAATTACAGGATTACGAGAAAGCAACTGAATATTTAGATAATCTTCATACTTATACAAACAATGAACTCCTTCAAAGTGTACAACAATATATTAATGTTGCATATGCTAAGGTTACATATCAAAGACTAAAACAATTATATCAAAATACTACCAATTTAATAGTTTACAGTGAATTTCTTTCTCTTGTAGAAGTAATTTTATATTACTCCAAAAATATTTTGTATAACGCCGATGTTATTCATGATTACTTAGATATCCTTGATTACTTAATAGACATATCCGCCTTTTGCTACATAGAGGAAATGCTTCATTTGCTTGAATATACTGCAAAAGAATGTCACAGCAATACCATTACAATTATGGTATTTCAGCGGAAGCTATCCTACTATGAATCTCTAGGTGATTCAATAAAAATGGAATCACTCTATGATGATTATTTTCAATTATTACAAAAACACCATCAGGAGATGGATCGCATCTATCAATCTAACTTACTAAGTCATATTAAGATTGAGGAGGATACACTTATACAACAAAGTAAGGATGCCCAAGTAAAAGAGTTGGAACAACGCTCCTCTTACGATTCTCTCACAGGTCTAGCGAATCGTAATTTTCTTAATCTATATGGAGAAAATCAGCTGCGCGAAGCGAGGCAGAATAACGTACCTCTTGGTGTGATCGTACTTGACGTTGATGAATTTAAATCCTATAACGATACCTATGGACATATTGTAGGAGATTATTGTCTTATGCAGGTTGCAACTTCTATAAGAGAGAATTCAGGAAATGCTTTCGCTGCTAGATTTGGAGGAGATGAATTCGTACTAATTTCTTATAATGCAGAAGAAGAAAAGTTAATAAATTTAGCAAAGAGTATTCAAGAGGACGTGGCAAACAAGCAACTTCCAACCGTAGAAACAATGGTGCAATCTAACATTACCTTAAGTATCGGCTACTATTATAGTGTTCCTAATAAAGAAAAATGCTTAAATGACTTTATCCGTAATGCAGATAAAGCCCTCTATCGTGCCAAAGATGAAGGAAAAGGTCATATTGTTTCCTATTGAACTCCCCAATCGTTAGATCTGCCAACAATCTTACAATTTCATCGACTTCTCATAAGTAATATTATCTGAGCTAAAATTGTGTTTCAATATCGGATTGACGGGGCAAAAAAACGGTATCACCCATACAGGGCGATACCGTTTTAAATTAAAAAGGTCTTTCGCTTTATACTATAATAGTATGCAAAAGACCTTTTTATAAAACTCAAAAAAATTCAGCTTATAGTCGTGATGACTCTTAAATCAAAATACTATCACTCTCCCTAATTAATAAACAACTACGGTTCCACACCTAGTACTAGCTTACCGTTATAATACACAACAACTTTTGTACTATCTCCATAAGAATAATCATTCTCTTGGTTATACAAACTCCAGTCACTCTTAGTAAATCTGATATTCACAATTAAGGTAGAATCTGCAGATAATTTATCAGTTGTGTTATACGTTACATCAAGATACGAATCTGCTTTTGTTTTTGGTACCACCATTGAGTTAAAGTTTCCATTCACCACAGAAGTATATGGGATGTACCAAGGATCTTTATTTAGTTGCATTCCAGCAGTGTCACAATAGAAGTTCTCCTTCGCAGTTCCCTCTTTCGTATAATAATAACGGATTACTAACTTAGATAAATCAATATCGCTCCCTTTTTCATGCTTAATCTTATAATCCGCATTTATTGTGTTTGTTGATAGATTGGCATTACCTGTATTGGTTAAGGAAATAGTGAAACTACCTGGAATTGGTGTTACTGAAGGTGTAACCGTTGGTGTCACGGTTGGTGTTGGTGTTACTGTTGGTGTTATCGTTGGCTTAACTGTTGGTGTCGGTGTTACTGTTGGTGTCGGTGTTACCGTTGGTGTTACTGTCGGATTTGTTCCGTTAAAATTAGGCAGTTTATCTAAGGTTATCACTTCATTACTGTTATAAACCTTTTTCACCATAGCTGCTTCAGTATATGTTCCATTTAAGTTGCCCGAATAATCGATAAGGAAATCTCCATACCATACTGCAAACCATAACCAGAAGGTATTGTCTCTCGTCATCAAAGCTGGATCAATCATTACCCCATTTTCACTAAGAGCTGCCATTTTATTTCCATTCGCATAATTAACTGTTTTATTAAACTGAGCTGTTTGTGCACTGTAATTGCGATTATCTGCATAAATATCAGTACCTACGATATCACAATATGCGTCACCTGGATACCAAGCCGCATCCTGTCCATTCCATACCCATATTAGGTTGTTTAATTTATGATAATTCGTCTGACGATCAAACATGAGGCGATATAACCAAAGATATGGATCTTTTCCAGCAGCACCCCACCAGAACCAACCGCCACTCGCTTCATGAAGTGGTCTCCAAAGAACTGTGACACCTGCATCTTGTAATTGCTTTAGATAGCCAGAGATTACATCGATATCACGCACCATCAAATAACATTCTTCAGAAATCTTACCCGTGTCATATAACGCTTTTACATCCACCAATGGTAATCTACTGATATTTTGAGATGTTACAGCTTTGGATAAATCAAATGATGTTTTATCAGTATAAAAAGATGCACCACCTTTTGGAGCATGCCAGTGCCACTGAAATGTCGTTAGCCCTCCTTTTTTATCCCAGTCAAGTGCTAAATCAACCTCACCTGTGGAATGCCAATCGCTTGCTGGAGAACAGAAGATTAAATCAAGCATACGAAGCGCAGGATATTTGCCAGTTGCTTTATAGAGTGTTTCAATTTCAGTACTTGCATTTAATGTACAGGACTGACCTGATAACGTCTTTTTCCCATAGATACTCTTTAGGTATGCCATAATATTCTTTGTTTTTTCATTTGCATTCGGGTTTACTAGAGTAGAAGTTGCTTTCTGATATACAGAGTTATCAACGCCACTTCCTGCTTCAATTGCAATGTAATCTAGATCAAACCAACCCCAAAATTCCTTTACAGACAAAGTAATAGTTCCAGCTTCTAAATATACACTTGCGATGACAGTATCTCCCCATTTACCATCACCTGTACTATAAATAGTTCCAGCTTGTGAACCATTAATATAAATATGATTTTCTTTATAGCTGTCTGCAGCGCTTCGGATTGTAAAGGTGTAGTGACCAGTTGTCGGAATCACTACAGAAGTTGACCAAGAATTGCTACTGTTTTGAGTAAACCCTGTGACATATCCGGTACCACTAAAACTCGGTCTAGTACTAGCTACTGTTACAGTACCAGTCATCTTACCATTCTCTGCTTCTAATTTCGTTGAAAATAACTCAGCAGCTTGTACCTTTGTACTGCTTTTTGTACCTGTTAGTAACCCCATAGGTCCAGGTACACTAGTAAATAGCATGGCTACGACAACCCATAAAGAAACCGCCATTGCAATTACTCTCTTTTTACCTCTTACCATATAAATACCCTCCTTGATTTTTTTCACTAATCTCGATTATAAACCCTCAAATGAATCGAGCAAGAAAACCAAAGAGTGTTTAACACTTTTTATATGGTTTTTTTACTAGATTTTTAGAAAGGTTTTAATGAGAGATTAGTATTACACCCGGAAATTCAAAAAATCAAAACTATTTGCTTATGTAAGAAGAATTTCTATTATGAAGGAAAAGTACAAACCAGATATGTTCTGATCTTAATCTTTTCCGAGAGTACTATCACATAGTGAAACCAATATGTGAAGCTGAGGGGATTGCAGTAACTTTAATTTTACATATTTTACCTATTAAAAATTATAGTGGACATGTTAATATTTGACAATATGAATTATAAACAAAAATAGACGGACATTTTGTATGATATCTTTATTTTGTTTAATAAATAGTTATTATTTATACCATATTACAAGATTTACCTCTAAACTTTACACAGGAGGACGTAGACATTTTGTCTAAAAAAAGCCCCAAAGTAATATTTTTTACTTTGGAGCTTCTACCTAAAATTTTTTAATCTAAATCTGTTTTTATAATGTTAATTATCTATTTCAAGAAACCTTTTCCAATAATCTCACTTGTCT
>NZ_DAMADT010000021.1:62144-80649 GCF_031997925.1 Lachnoclostridium sp.
AATGATAGTAGTAAAGGCAGTAGGATCAACTTTTGCAAGGTAAGCTCTTAATTTGTTTGCCTGTGCTGGCTTCATTGCGGTCAAAATTAAGTTTTTCTGAGTATGACTATAAGCGCCCTCTGCTTGACATATTGTTGCACTCCTTTTTAATTCATGCGTGATATACTCGCAGATGAGATCTGGCTTTGTGCAAATAATATTCATATATTTACTCTGATTCATACTTTCTATCATATCATCAATAACAAATGATTTTAAAAACATACCTAACACTGAAAATAAAAAAGTTTTAAAACTTAAGATAAATACCGAACTTAATGTAATTAAAACATCTGACCATAATAAAGCCTTACCAACAGAAATCTTTAGGTATTTATTAATAATCATAGCGATGATATCAGTACCTCCACCCGATGCTCCGATGCGGAATAAAATAGCAGCACCGGCTGCTGGAAGTGCTACAGCAAAAATAAGTTCCAAGAAAGGTTCATCCGTAAGTGGTGCAGTAACTGGATCAATAAATTCCATAATATATAAACCAAAGGATAACAATAAACTGGAGTATACTGTTTTTACTCCAAAACCTCTTCCTAAAAAGAAAAAGCCAATGATTAATAAGATGATATTTAAAACAAGGTTGGCAGTACCAGGTGTCATTAACTTAAGCTTACCAATTACAACAGATAGACCGGTAACTCCTCCGAACGTGAAATCATTCGGAAACTTAAAATAATAAGACCCCATCATGATAAGAATAACACTAAATGTGATCAACAAATAATCACTTACAATTTTTTTAACAGGATTATGTTGCTCTGTGATTTCAACCTTATCCTTTGTTTCAAGCTTAACTGTTACTGTCTGTACTTCTTTCTTAGCCTTCAGTTTTACCTCTTTCGTAACCTTCGGCTGTACTTTTTCCAACTTTATCCCCATGTTTTCTTTTTCCTTCATGACAATTGTTCCTATAATTCCTTCCCAATTTCATAATTTTTAGTTTCTATATTTTCATTGCTTTTCATTCGGTCAGATATAATAATACCACCGATAATCAATATTGATCCAAGTAATCCCATAGTTGTGATCGGTTCACCTAAGAGGATTCCTGCTGCAACCATTGTAACAAACGGATTCAGATAAATGTAATTATTTGTTACAACAATACCTAGCCATTTTGATGCATAGTTCCATGTGACGTAACAGATACCACTACCTAAGATACCTAAAAGCATCAAGCTAAGAAAAAGTTTAGGCTCCTTTAATGCTTCCAAAGGAAAATATTTATTTTCCATTACGACTAAAGGTAAAGTCGTAAGTATTGCATAAAATACAACTCGCCTTGTTAGATAAATACCATCGTATTTATGTACACAACGTTTTAGTAATGTAGAGTATACCGCCCACATAACTGCTGCAAGTAAAGATAAGATATCCCCCATAGGATTTAATTTAAGTAATACGGTCCCATTAAACACTACCAACATAACTCCAATAAAAGCAACGCAAAAACCTAGAAAGATTCCTCTGTGTAAACGTTCATCTCGCGTCGTAAAATGTGCTAATAATGCTGTTAATATTGGAGCTAATGCAATGATAATGCCAACATTCGAAGCCAGTGTATAGGTTAGTGCAATATTCTCACAAATAAAATATAAGGTACTTCCGAATATAGCAAGTAGGCAAAACATAATCTCATCTTTCCATATTATCTTATGTAATTTGTGATTCATAATAAATAGAACTACATATGCAACAATAAAACGCATTAACATAATTTGAAAAGGTGAAAATTCTGTTAATAACATCTTACTTGCTATAAAAGTTGCTCCCCAAATCAGAATCGTAAAAAGAGCAAATATGTGCCCTAGTCTCTTACGTGGCATTGTGATAACCTCCTCATCCTTACTTATTGTATACGGAAGGTTATCACAATACAAGTACTATTTTATTTGTTTACACAAAATACAAGAAAGGACTAATCATTTCATCCTTTGAAGTTTATCTCTATAATAAGTATATTCCTTTTCTTCTTCATTCTTCCCTTCCACTTCAAAAATAACTAAATTTGGAATCGTAATAACCTTCACTTATTTAAAATTGATTTCTGTCATAATTCTTTACTTTACTATCATAATGTTCTTTTTGTTTTTGATTATACATAGTAAATCCATTCTGGCTGCATACAAGTAGATTAAAATTAAAAATGCAAAACTCTTCTCTCTGCATACATCAAAACCTTAGGTTTAAGATTACACTTTTCTCTCAAAGTCAACATTACGAAATAAATTCTGTGCCAATATTAAGATTATAATATTACTAATCACCATTGCATACCAAATTCCACTTCTACCCAAACTAGTAAATTGCTTTAAGATAAGAATTAAAGGTAAACGTATCGCCCATAGCCTTACTGAAGAAATAATTAAGGAATACCTTGTATTACCAGAACCATTAAATACTCCCATATAATTCTGAAAGAGTGCCATCAATGGTTGAGTTAGTAGTACCCAAATCATATACTCCATCGCTACTTTTAATGTTTCCGCATCATTAGTTAATAACCTAAGAATCTTAGATTGAAACGGAAAGATGAGAATGCATCCAACTATTGATAAAGTTAAGGCTATATTTCTGCTGATATGATATGATTTTCTTGCTCTCTCCTTATTCGAGGCTCCTATATTCTGCCCAACAAATGCTGCTAAGATAGAACCTATTGCCATAATCGGTATCAATAATAGATTGGATACCTTATTGCCTAAGCTAAAAGCTGCTGCCACTACTTCCCCATAACTTAGGATTACAGTTTGTAAAATAAGAAATCCTAAGGAACTTAAAGCCTGGCTAACTGCGGATGGCATCGCAATATTAATCAGTTTTTTCATTGTATCCATTTTTATTCTAAGATGCTCTTTTTTAAGAGAGAGTTCATCAGACTTACGAAACATCATGAATAATAATGCTGGAGCAATTGCAGCCTGTCCTATTAGCGTCGCTATTGCTGCTCCGAATACTCCCATGTTTAATACACTGGTAAATAATGCAGTAAGTACAATGTTAATAAGAATGGAGATTACTGAAAAGATGACTGGTGTTACGGTATCCCCTCTTGCTTGTCTCATTGACTGGAATGCAGTAAATAAGAATAGAAATACCATTTCAAAAGAACGTACTTGAAGGTAAGTTAGACCAGAGTCATAAACCCCTCCTTTCGCTCCCATTAAATGAAGAACCAAAGGTGAAAATAAAAACAACAACACATTTACAACTAAACCTATTCCTATACTTAGGATAAATAATAAACCAGAATATTCTCTAGCTGACTCTTTGTCCTTAGCACCTAGAAATTGACTGATAATAGCAACACCAGCTATAGCTAATCCGGAACTTAAGGAAAGAAATATATTAAGCAATGGCCAAGTAATAGAAATCCCCGCCTGGGCAGCTACTGAATTTTCCAACTGCCCTATGAAATAAGTGTCAACCAAATCGTGAACTGATTTTAAAAGATTGGCAGCCATAACCGGCAGCGCAAGATATAAAAATGCCTGATATAACTTCTTTTCTTTTAATAATAAGTAGTTTTTTTCTTTATTTTCTAATTTAAACATAGTTTCCTCGTTATGTAATTTTTTCTTTGACGTCATAAAACAATTCAATTAAGACTTTACAATTCCTGCTGACCTAATCCTATTATTTATGATTCCTTCTTTCTTTTTGCATACATATCCATAGGATTTCTTATTTTTTGTTGCGACCTTAAAAATACTTCTAAAATTCAGATGAGGTAATATGTAGAACTCTCCATGATTAACAACCTCCTCTAACGTAAAGTATGTACCATCAATAAACCAACCTTCGTGTAAAAATATCATATAACTTTTCGAAAATTCTGTACATCCGATGGTAAAACATAAACTTGCAATGAAAAGAAAAATGAAACTATTGTAATGGATATAAAGTAATATATTCGTAATAGTGGCCAAAGCAAATATGATTATGAAAAAATATACCGATTTCGGAGCTAAAAACATAACCTGATACCTATCTCGTAATTTCTTCCCTATAAAAATAGGTCTCATGATGTTATAGACTCCGTAGATGGTAACTATAATAGCAGCTATCAATAAAAAATTGTTCATAAACTCACTCCATTAATTTAATTACAGCAATCATGTTGTTGGTCTAAAGCTATTAATATAGTAAACTATTTCCATATGTTTGTAAATATAAATTAAAATCATATTTATATTACTTAAATTATACACTAAGTTTAAATTTAAGAACTTCAATAATGAATTTTAAAGAGACTAAATAACTTCCGTCACTTGTTAATTACAAACAATTCTTATTACCAAAATAATGTATGAGCAGCAAACTCTTCCTTATCCTTAATAAAAAATAGCCCCACTTTCTATCTCTCGCCATCTAGTTTATATTCTAGTTAGCTCCGATGAAAGCAGGGATATCTTTGTTAAACGTTTTTATAATATATTTAATTTATACTTATTGAACTCCATCATCCTTACCATATTTTGCTTTCATGATGAAAAGAACGGTTAACATTAATGCAATAGCGATTGGTAATGAAATCCAAACATTTTGAACAAATGCAGCTATAATATAGGATACCATGCTTACCGCTGCTACAACTAATGCATAAGGAAGCTGTGTAGTAACATGATTCATATGATCACACTGTGCCCCCGCTGATGACATTATTGTAGTATCAGAAATTGGTGAGATATGATCACCACAAACAGCACCTGCAAGGCAAGCAGAAATTGACATGATTAACATCTCACTACCTGGCTCAAGAATAGCAACTACGATTGGTAAAAGTATACCAAAGGTTCCCCAAGAGGTACCAGTTGCGAATGCCAAGCCAACTGAAATAGCAAAGATAATTGCTGGTAAGAATAATTGCAATGCTCCTGCACTATTCTTAACTATATTAGCCACAAAAACATCTGCTCCAAGCTTATTAGTAATTCCACTTAATGTCCATGCAAATATTAATATTAAAATTGCTGGAACCATAGCTTTGAAGCCATCTGTTAATGATTCTGCAAATTCTTTTAGAGTTAACACTTTTCTTACAATATAGAAAAAGAATGTAATTACAAGAGCTAGGAAAGAACCATAAACTAAACTAAGGGATGCATCACAATTAGCAAAGGCTTCCATAAAACTAGCTTCTCCATGAAAGAACCCGCCAGTGTAAACCATTCCACCAACACAGCAAACAATTAATACAAGAACCGGAAGTATAAGATCGATAACTTTTCCTTTCCCATTGGATACTACCTCACCGTCTTCAAATGGACGATTCTCTGTGGTAAAAAGATCACCCTTTAATGCATTCTCTTCATGCTTTCTCATAGGGCCAAAGTCAAACTGCATGATTGCCATGGCCACTACCATTACAATAGTTAACAAAGCATAGAAATTATATGGGATCGATTTTAAAAATAATGTAAACCCGTCATTTCCTTCAACAACACCAGACACTGCTGCTGCCCAAGAAGAAATCGGTGCGATGATACAGATAGGTGCTGCTGTTGCATCAATAATGTAAGCCAGTCTCGCTCTACTTATCTTATACTTATCGGTTACCGGTCTCATAACACTACCAACAGTTAAACAGTTAAAATAATCATCTACAAAGATTAAAGCTCCAAGACCAAAAGTAGATAGCATAGCTCCTCTTCTTGACTTAATTTTCTGCCCTGCCCACTTACCATATGCAGCGCTACCGCCAACTTTGTTCATAAGTGATACCATGATACCTAAAATAACCAAGAAGATTAAGATACCAACATTACCGACATCAGACAGCTTACTAATCATGCCGGATACAAACACTGTGTGTATCGTCTTTTCCAAATTAAAGTTAGAATAAAACAAAGCACCTGTTAAAATACCAACGAATAAGGAGAAGTAAACCTCCTTTGTAATTAATGCTAAACCAATCGCAATAAGCGGTGGTACCAATGCCCATATCGTGGCATACATTGGTACCGTTTTTTCTTTGATATACTGTTCTGCTTCCGCTATGTTCTCACCCGCAGAACCTGCTAATTCCTCTTGCTGTGAGATATACTCTTTCGCCTCTTCTACAGAGTTAAATGTGGTATTTTCTTCTGCTTTACATGTAATCGGTGTAAACAACATCATCACCGCAAATAAGGCAATTAAGAAACTATACCATTTTCTCATTTTCACTTTCATAACATCCTCCTTAAATAAAAAAATAGCCATGAAACAGTCTTAGCGCTGCTTCATGACTAAAATTCTACATAAGGAAGTTAAACGGAATATTCCGCACATGCTTGATTTCAGTTATGATAGCGCTCCACATACAAACAAAGATTTGAATCAATGCTTGCTTAATATCATGTGACAGTCTGATACATATTCTGCATCAGACCAGCAATCTTTACTCACAGGCAGCGAAAGACCACTTCGGCAGCAATTCCTTTCCCTTCATCCAAAGCCTGATTACGGATGGGGTACTCATAATTGTTGCACCTCTATCAATGTCTTAATGTAACTAAGACGTTTTCATAGTTGAACCTATAATAACATGGATCGATACTTTAATCAACCACATATTTAAAGAAATTCTTCCTCTCTATGTTAAGAAATTTGAAGATAAGTGAAAATCTAAAAATAGTAAATCATCACCAAAATGCGATTCACCAGGCGAAATAATCATAGCACCATCACCAATTGGCATTTCCGTAGGAGTTAGGTTGATACTGTTGTCTTCCGTAAAGATATCATCATGTTTGTTCCAACCGCGAGCTTCCGATACTCGTAGATAGATGATACTTCCAATTAGAACAATTAGCACAACAATTCCGCAAACAATTCTTTTTCGGTACATATTACCCCTCCTTCTTTCATTATTATAACTTATAAAATTTCTCGATACAAATAAATTCTTTTCAAAATCAAATGTTTTTACTGGGATTGGAATATATTACATATAAACTTTCAGCTTTTTATGCTAATAAGCTTGATACTATTTGCCATAACATGGTACACTAAGGCATTAGAAGTACTATAGCTAGGAGATGTGTGAATGTTTAATATCTTTACGATACTAATTATTAGTATTATGCTACTTGCAGTGGCATATTTATTTATGCATTTTAAAAATTTTAGTTGGATTCGCTGTTTTACTCATCCAACATGGCTTCCTAATTTATTATCCATTGCTTTAATTACAATTTGCTTGATTCTGACATATTCAGTATCTGCTGTTACTATAGTCGTAATTATATATTTGATTTATGCTTTTATAATCTGTGATATTCTTCACTTAGTTTTTCGTAAAGCTCTAAAGTCAGATGCTCTTAAGAAAAAGTGGAGTCAGCTTTATCACAGTGGTATTCTTGCCTTTCTTATCACAATATGTTTTCTGATTCTAAGTTATTACAGTGCTATACATGTAGAAATTACGGAGTATTCATTGCAGACCGAAAAAACATTAGAAAGAGATAAGTTAACGATAGCAATGATTTCTGATCTACATTTGGGTACTACCATGAATGCAAAGAAATTAGAGGAATATTGTACCCAAATCAATGAAAAGAATCCCGATGTTATTCTACTACTTGGAGATATCTTCGATGAAAGTACAGATAAAGAAACTATGGAACTTGCCTGTCAAACTTTTGGAACGTTGTCAAGTACTTACGGTACCTATTATGTATTTGGAAACCATGATGCAAATAGCTATCGCCCACTCGTTTCTATATCAAAAAATGATATAATTGATAACCTTACCAAAAACAATATCACAATCTTAGAGGATGAAAGTATCATGATCAATCATAGTTTTTATCTAATCGGACGCAGTGACAAAAGCTATTTTCATAATTCTAAGCGAAAAACGATATCTCAATTAATCAAACCATTAGATATGAATAAATATATGATTCTGTTAGACCATCAGCCATTAGAACTTGAAACTGCTGCCTCCCTTGGAGTAGACTTACAACTTTCCGGGCATACTCACAATGGTCAAATATGGCCAATCGACTTAATTACAAAGATATTTCATATAAATGAACTGAATTATGGAAATAAGAAAATTGATAACTACAATGCTATTGTGACTTCTGGTATTGGTTGCTGGGGATTTCCGCTTAGGCTCGGTAGTAAATCCGAAATTGTTATCATCCAAGTAAACAATTCTAAGTAAAGTCCCAGTGATAAAGGTGGATTTTACAATCTATGATTCTTTGCGAACCTTTTTTATCATTACTGAAAAAATATAAATTGGGAGGCAAATGAAATAAAGAGCTGTCGCACTAATTACATAGTGCAACAGCTCCTTTTCTTTTACTTTGTTACTGTAATATCCTTTTCTGCTAATACAACTTTTTCTTTTCCTTTCATGACATACACAATAATCACATCTTTTCCAGCGGACTGTGTAGAGATATTTACTTTTTGCTTACCTGTATTCTTACCAACAACAGCAATCTTTTTCTTTGTAGTTCCCCACTGTATTTCTGAAATATCATAGCCACTTGCCATACAATGTGCAGTCACTTTTGTACCTACTTTTGTTGTATTATCATCGTATACAATCTTAATCGAAGCTTTCAAAACGTTTACTACTGTTTCAAACGTAGTTGTCTTATCATTCACTGTAACCGCGGTAGTAATCACTGCTTTACCAACAGCAACTGCGGTAATATTTCCATCTTTACCCACTTTAGCCACCTTAGGATTTGATGATTGATAAGTAATTTCAACAGTTGCCTTCTTATCTTTTTCAAGCTTAAGGATAGAGTTTGGTATGTTAACCTTAAGCTGACGCTCATTGTCTTTATTACCACCTACATAAAGCTTAAATATAGAAGAATTTATAGAAATATTATCAAGCATTTTGTCATCTATAACAACATTCTTATCATCCGTCTCAACTTTTCCATCTCCATTTCCATTTTCAGATGGCCCGGTTACTGGAGGAGTTACCGTTGGTGTTACAGGCGTTAATGTAGCTGTAAGTGATATAGTTTTCTCTAAAACTTTAAGACCATCCACGTAAACGGTAATTGGTATCAAATTGACACCATTGCTTAAGTTAAGCTTCGCCAAATAATTATTATCCTCTTTCGCGATTGCTTCTTTATCGCCAATCTTTACAACAGTATTTTGATCCTGGCCAAAGATTTGTACCTTTACTTCAATATCCGCTGTAGCAGAAGTATATACTTTTTCTTCATAATCAAGGAATCCAGTCAAAATAGCAGCTGCAACTTTATCACCAACATGAAATGTATTTGCTAGGAGCTGTCTATAAACACGAGATCCCGAACGATCAACCGCTGATAATACGAAACCACCTTCAGGTATCAAACTATCATTTATTTCTGGTGTTGCCCAGTTCCAGTCTGCTGCCTGTCTCTGGTTTTTCAATTCTGTTACGTTTCCTTTTGCATCTACAACAACTTCAACGCCCCATTGATTGGTACCCGTACTTGTACCATAGGCATCGGTATAAATTGTTATTTTATCTTCGGCTCTGGCAGTATCAATGTTATCCACTGTCAAAACATCCTGAGTTTTAGGATTGTAAACCCCGATTACTGCTGCATTCTTATATTCGGTATCTGCTATCGCACAGCGAAGTTTATCCCAATCAACAAAACATAGATCGAAGATCATCGATCCTTCGCTATGCTGATACGCTGCTTGGAAAATCATTCTCTGATCTGGTGCTTCTGATAAATTCGTTAGATCAATCGAAGCATACAATGGAATTTTGTTATTTATTAAGATGTTATTTAATGTTGTATATTTCTGCATCAAAGCTTCGGTTGTGTAATAACATCCTGTCATGATGAAGTCAATATGTTTAATATAACTAGTCTTAGAATATTCAAACTCTTTTGCATAAAGTTCTTCCATAGGGAAACCTAGGCGTTCATTGTATTCAAAAGAGGAATCTGCCCAGTTAACGCCATTTTGATAATATGACTCATACCAGGAACCAACATATGCTGCTAAATCTATGTTTCTATTCTGAGATACCTCATATTGATTCATTAAAGTTTTTAATTCAGAAACAAAGCTTTCAATCACAGTACTACGATAAGCTAACCATTCAAGATAATGCTGTCCAGTTACCATAGATCCATCAGCCTTAATCTGGAACGCATCACCTGGCCAGTTTTGTAGTGTTTTTCCTTTTCCCTCAAGGTATACCGCAAATTGCTCTTTGCTTAAATCACTAAAATCTGCATACTGATTATCATATCTAGCACGGTCTAAGATGATACCATCAACAGCATAGTTTTCAAGTACATCTCTTACTATATCTAATTCATGTTTCCTTACTTCTTCATTACCTGGATTTACAAAAAGTAAGGTGGATTTTCTGGAGGAATTTAGAATGCTTTTTAATTCTCCCTTATCTTCTGGAGTCTGAAATACTTCTGCCCAATCAGGATGATTTTTTGCAATATCTAGAGCAAAATCATTTGTTGCAATGTTACCTTCCGTAAAGAAATTCGAACTAGCATATAACTTAATTCCATTTGCATGTGCTTCTGCTAGCATCTCCTCAAGAAAATCAATATCCATAGCAACTGCTTTGTTTGGATTCTTGGTTTCTGTCATGTATGGTGTATTGCTTACGGTTGCCTTTTTATAAGAGACATAACCTTCGACTCCTTTTACGTCGAATGCTAATGCAGTGATACCAGCTTTTTTAGCGTTTGCCATCATCTTTTGAATCTTTTCAACAGTATTTAAATTTTTAACGCTTGCAAACTGATCAATCCATAAAATAACAGGCTTATTCTCAGATGCCCTAACTCTCTGGAATAGGATTACGTTCTTTGTACTTTCAGTATAATCTACCCCATTTTCAATTAATGTTACATCATAGTAATTCGCTCCCTGAGCTACTGGTACTGTTAGAGCATAAGTCCCATCTGCTTGAATTTTTTCTGTATATTCCTTACCATCATTTATCTGATCTACTCTTACAGAATAAGTTACGCCGTCTTCTAAATTATTAACCTTGCCTGAAATTGTGAAAGAGCTTTCTGTAATGGTCTGCATACCTTCCTGCGCAACTGATAAGGAAGCATGCTTTTTAATATTTCCATTCTGACCAGTTAACTTTAAAATTTCCGCTACACTCACTGTCTTTTCATTTACTTTTAATTTAATAGTTTGGCCAGCTTTAAACTTAGTAGCAAGAAATTTCTTATATCCTGCTGTTGCATAACTACTATCGCTTGCTAAAAGGATAAAACCACCCTCGGGTACAGGCACATCTGTAGATTCCTTAAATGATGGATTTGCACCATTGATCGATTGATTGATCACCTGTTTTACAATCATATTTTTATCAACTACAACTGCAACATTGGTTGTTATAGATCCATCACTAACCCATGGACGATTACCATAAGTGAATATAGAGATCGAGTTTTGTACTGATACTGGTCCAGCAAAGTTCGGATTTACAAAATCAATTGCTTTTGTTTCACCAGTACTTCCAAAGTCTGGATCAAATGCAGTCTCAACTACTAAGTTTTCTAAGGTATATGTAAAATCTGTTTGATTATTATCTCCACCGCCTGGAATTTCCACTGGGTAGCTGTTAAGTGCTTCTTCTAGTGATATTTCAGTATCACCATTGTATAACTTTACACTATCTCCAACTTGGAAATTTTTCGCTAAGAAGGACTTAAATCCTGCAGTCGCATAGGAGTTATCGCTAGCAAGTAAAACAAATCCTCCCTCTGGTACCGCTACATCGGTAGATTCTGTAAATGATGGGTTTGCACCATTTATGGATTGATTAATGACTTGAATAACCTCCATTTTGCTATTAACAACTACCGCAACATTAGTTTTAATAGAGCCCTCACTAACATATGGTCTGTTTCCCGTAGAAAAAAGTGAGATAGAATTCTTAAATGTAATAGCCCCTCCACTTGCTGTAAATACTGGATTTACAAAATCAATTGTTTTCTTCTGACCATCTTTTGTTTCAATCTTCAAATCGAACGATGGTTCACTTGCCTTTACCGTTACAGGATCGACACCTATTATTCCTAGTAACATAGTTAGACAAAGAAGCAATGCAGTAATTCGATGTTTCATTCTCTTTCTCTCCTTTTCGATATTTTAGCATTTTCAATTTTGTCAATATTTCATAGTTTTTATCAAATATTGAAAATAATTTTCTTTTTTAAATGAAAATGCTTTTTACTTTTTTAATTCTAATAATACATATTGAACAAATTAGCATTGTTTTATGGTATTTTATTAGAACTATTTACATATTATCATATAACTTATAAAAGTCAATTGAAAAATATTTTTTTCTTATCCTCCTTTTTTCCTATTTTTCTAAATATGATTCCAAAAGATTCCATAAAAAAGAAGTATCCTACAAAAAAGAGATTCACGCTCTATCTTGTAGGATACTTCCTTTTAAATCGTTAAATTTTATCTAAAGCTTAGCGATATATTATAACTTATTTTATTTATCTAACACCTATTCACTAAATATCTATATGTTTTATCATATATCATCTTTTATATTGGTAAAAGCAATTCATATGCAGTCATAAATCAACACTTAGACTATTTATCTAAAGCTTCTTTGAGAGTTTTTCTAACAGAACCTTTACCTTCTAACATCTTAGTAAAGTATTCTTCTACTAACTCACCTAAACCAACTTCGTATAAATCCACCCCGAAGATATCCTTGCGAGTTAAGATGGCAGAAATTTGAAAGGTTTGTGGAAGGGATTTCCCTAATTCAACGCCATCTAGAACCTTCTTTAATTCTTCATAGTATGGATCAGGACTAACTTCAAATTTCTCTCCCTCGTCATTAACACCAAGTAAATATCTAACCCATGCTGCCTGTACTAATGGGATGAGTTTTAAGCTACGAATTGGTGTGCCTTCTTTCTTCTGATAAGCTTTGATGGTCTCTCCATATCGTATGGAAAGCTTTTGGCTAGTATCGGTTGCGATACGCTGTGGAGTGTCTGGCATAAAAGGATTAGGAATTCTAACCTTAATTACAGTGTCAATAAAGTCTTTTGGTTCCATGATTTTTGGATCTACAACTACAGGAAGTCCCTCAACATATCCAAGGCCTTCAACAAGACGTACCAGATCCATATCCTTCATTTCTTCACTTATCTTTGTATATCCAAGTAAACATCCAAATACCGCAAGACCTGTATGAAGTGGGTTAAGGCAAGTACAAACTTTCATTTTTTCCACTTTATCTACTGTTTCCTTGTCAGTGAAGATAACACCCGCTTTTGATAAATCAGGTCTTCCATTAGGGAATGCATCTTCAATCACTAGATACTCTGCCTCTTCTGCATTTACAAATGGTGCAACATAAGTATTTTTACTAGTAATGACATCCTCAACATCTTCAAATCCGACTTCTAACAACATCTTCTTTACGCTCTCATCAGGACGAGGTGTGATTTTATCAATCATACTCCATGGGAATGCAACAAGTTCGGGATTTTCAATATAGGAAACAAATCCTTCTTCTACTAATTTTCTTTCTTCCCATTCCTTTGCAAATGTATCTACTGCAGCATAAAGCTTATCTCCGTTATGAGAACAGTTATCCATACTTACAAGAGAAAATGGTAACTTGCCTGCAAGATATCTCTCATAGCAAAGAGCAGTTAATTTACCAAGATAACTCTTTGCATTCTTAGGTCCTGCTTCAAAGTCTTTTGCTATATCTGGTATAACTTCACCGTTACTTTTGTTTACCTGATATCCTTTTTCAGTTATCGTAAAACTAACCATCTGAAGGGAAGGAGAACAAAAGATTTCCTTTAATCTTTGTTTATCTTCTACAAATGCTTCATCAACACGTAATGACTCAACAATGCTGCCAATCACATTCTTTTCGATAGATCCATTCGCTTTTAAGGTAACTAAAAGACTTAAATTATCATGTGGAGTAAATAGCTTGTCTATAATTTCATAATCATATCCTTCAGCAACTATAAGACCCTTCTTTTCAATTCCTTCTTCGAGAAGCTTTTGCTGTAACGCAGCTGGGAATGCACGAAAAATATTACCGGCCCCAAAATGTAACCAAGTCGGTTCTTTCCTCGTATCTTCCTTCACTTTCTCATAATCAAAGGTAGGAAGTTTTATCTCAGCTTTTTGAAAATTTTCTTTTTGCTCTAAGATTTCTTTTCTATTTAACTTCATAGTGGCCTCACTTTTTCGTATCTATTTTTTATTATTTGTTTGACTTCTCTAATGCTTCCCATATACCATTTAAATACGCGATACCTAATGCTCTATCGTATAAGCCGTATCCTGGTCTACCTACTTCATCCCAAATCATACGTCCATGGTCAGGGCGGATATAAGTATCTGGAGCTGTCTCATGAATTGCCTTCATAATCTCGAACATATCTAAAGAACCATCACTGGATAAATGAGAGCTTTCTCTAAACTTACGATATCCTAAATACTTAACGTTACGTACGTGGAAGCATCCTACACGGTTTTTACCACCAAAGTAGCGAATTATTTCTGGAATATCATTCTCTGGATTTGAACCTAAAGATCCTGTACAGAGACAAATTGTATGGCTTTCGCTATCGTATAACTCAATGATTTTATCAAATAACTCCTTGGAATGAGCAATTCTAGGTAATCCAAAGATTGGCCATGCTGGATCGTCTGGATGAACTGCCATCTTAACATCACACTCTTCGCATACTGGAATAACTCTTTCTAAGAAATATTTATAATTTTCTCTTAATTTATCAGGATCGATATCCTTATACATTGCTAGAACATTCTCTAATTCTTTCAGGCGTTCTGGCTCCCAACCCGGAAGACGGAAACCGTTTGAATTTTTGCTGGTATTCTCTACAATTTCAAGCGGAGTTAAGCCTAATAATTCTTCTTCATCATAGTATAAAGAATTGGAGCCATCTTCATCTATTACACGTGCTAAGTCAGTTCTTAACCAGTCAAGTACTGGCATGAAATTATAAACAATAACTTTAATTCCGTGTTTTGCAAGATTTCTAATAGTCTGAATGTAATTCTCTATATAAAGATCTCTGCTAGGAAGTCCCAACTTAATATCTTCATGTACATTGACACTTTCGATTACCTCAACTAAAAGACCTGCCTTATGAACATGTTCTACGTACTTTGCAATTACTGGCTCTTCCCAAACTTCACCCGCTGCATATTGGTCAAGTACTCCCATTAAACCACTACATCCAGGAATCTGTTTGATTTGCTTTAATGTAATACTATCATTCCCTTCTCCATACCAACGAAATGTCATCTTCATACCATATTCCTCCTAATAACTTTTTTCTTGAATTAACTAACTTGATGTTTTTTTGAGTTACTTGATGTTTTTTTGAGTTACTACAATTATTTTTATTGTAGATTTAGCTCACTATTTCGTAATTTTATTACTTTATAATTCTAGGCATCTCTATCATTTATGATAAAAACAAGGAAGTATTCCCACAATCCTCTAAATTATATTTCATCACAATTTTGGTATCTACTGTCAATAATGGTATTCTTGGTACAAATCCTTCTAAGATATGTTTCGCTAATACTTTCACAGCTTGATATCCTTGAAAATAAGGATCCTGATATAAAACAGCAGTACACCATCCTTCCTTTAATGCCTGAATCGTTGGTTTCGTAATATCATAGCCCACTAATATGATATCTTTTCTTCCAAGCTCTTTCATTGCCTCAATCGCGCCTACTGTACCTGAAGAACCAGTTATGTATAGTGCTTTTATATCTGAGTTCTCCTTTATCACACGTAGTGTTTCATGATAGGCACTTTGGGTGTCATTAAAACATTCTGAATGTGGACAAAGTGTTATATTGGGATATTCTCGTTGGATTACTTCATAAAACCCTATAAAACGTTCAATGAAGGAATTAGTTGCTAAAAAACTACCTAGTGCAGCTACTTTTCCTTCTTGTCCCATAAGCTTTCCAATCAGCTCACCTGCTAAGTTACCTGCTCCTCTAGCATTCGTACCTATATAACAAAAACGATTTGTTGCTGGTGCATCTGTATTAAAGGTTAATACAGGTATTCCTAATTCTACCATCCGATTTATCATAACATCCGTTTTCATACCTGCAGAGTTGATTGCAAAACCATCATATTCTTTTATGTCAATAGATTCCAACAAAGCAAGCTGTTCTTCCCATGATATATTAGTCGTTTTCCACTGTGTTACTTCAACTCCATAAAACTGCAATTCTTTTGCCGCCTGTTCAATTCCTCTGGTAACATAATCATAAAAATCAGCATGATTTTCACAATATACAATCCCTAGGCGTATCGATTTCTTACGGCTTAATGCTCCTGCAATTGGGTTTGTCTGATAACCCATCTCTTTGGCAGTCTGCAAGATGAATTCTTTCGTCTCTGAATGAATTCCATTACGATTATTCAAAGCACGATCTACTGTACCAATAGAAGTATTGCACTTCTTTGCTATTTCAGCAATGGTAACTCTTTTCTTCATACTCCACCTCGACTCCGTTATTTTTCGTTATATTATTGTACTTTTTTATTAACAGAAACTTCATTACATATAATACAGTAGCTTATATATCTCTGTACAGTAGCTTCTTGTTAATAACCCACCCATGTAATGACATTATATCCTATAAAAACACGTTTGTCACTAGAAATATTCGTTAACGTTAACGTTATATTTTTTTAAGTTAATTTTTAGAAATATACTAAGAATTTTATAAGTTCATTTTTTGCTATCAAACGTGTTGCGAAACAATGTAATTCAACGTATGAGGTTAGATTCTGAATCCTCCGGAAAATTTTTCATTGATAAGGAATTTCAGCATAATTTCCTAACAAAAAAAAAGCTGTTACATAATAATTTCTCCTTCCTCAAAGGAGCTATCATACAACAGCTTTTTACATTACTTTTTATATTACTTTTTACAATACTTTTTATATTATTTTTACATTTCTATTTACTTACTGTTTCGCTTTTAGCACCTGAAACATTGTTTTTAAATTTAATTTTTGACCATTGTATAGCACTAAGCCGCGATAGATTCTTGCAGCCATCATAATAACCAAGACTGAGAATATTGCTAAAAGCAAGAATGCAACAATTCCTTGTGCAATTCCAATCGTACCAGTAATTAAATCTACCGGAACACAAAATGGTGCTGTAAATGGAATATATCTCGCAATTCTTAATACTCCTTCATTCCCTGCAGCAGCTGAAAAATAGCATACCAACCAGCTGATTAAAATCGGAAATACAAACACGCCCTGTGTACTAGCTGCATCCTCTGGTCTGGTAACCATACATCCCGCAAGTCCTGCTAATACACAATAGAATAAGAAACCAACGCAGAATACTAAGATAGCTATGATCACTGCTGGTAATGAGAACGCGGATTCACCAACATTATCTTTTAAGAAATTGATAATTGTGATTACTGAATTCTCATACTCTGGATAAATTGCATGGGCAACCGCAGTACCTCCATACAATCCAATAAATACAGAAATAACCCAAGTTAGGAACTGTAAAATAGCAATGGATGAAATTGCTAGTACCTTTCCAGTAATCATCGCATATGGGTGAATCGAGGTTAATAAAGTTTCCATTAACTTCGAAGTTTTCTCTGTTGATACCTCTTTGCTGATTGTCTGACCATGTAATAACAACATAAAGTAAAGTAATAACCCAAATACCATAGGTGCTATCATTTTTATTATAAATGTAGCTGGATTATTATCTTCACCTACTTCTGTTATCACAGAATTCATTGGCTTTAATGCTGTCGTTAATTGTGTAACAGAAAGCCCTGCTTGCATTAATTTGTTTGTTTCAAAGCATTGCTTCATGGATTCAAGCAGCTTTGTAGAATCGGATTCCGTTATGGCAGAACCTTCTGGTATTAAGCCTTCAATTAGATAGCCGTCTTCGTTCTTTGTAATATTTACTGCAATGGAAGTAGCAGAATCATTACTTGCACTTTGTATTGCTTCCGTACGCTCCCCTGTTTCCATTATAATAAACTTTGTATTTCCAAAAATCAGCGGTGAAAACTGTTTCATCAAGCTATCATAATTAGCCGTAGCTATTCCACTTTGATCTAATACATAAACACTTGTAATATTAGACGGTTTCACTTCATCTTCATTTTTTGGCTTTGCTACTAGTACATTAACTAAGATTAAACCAGCAATAATTAATAACGCAACTAGTGCTGTTACCACCTTAAATCCAACACCTTTTGTTGCTTGTCGAAACGTAAAACTATATACGGAATTCCATCCTCGAAAGTTTGTACCTAGGTTGGTATTCTTATTTTGTTGCATCTCATTCATCACATTTAGCCTCCACGCTGCGACTATCTTTTAGGAATAGCTAATGGCTCAAGTTTGGCGCAGCACAAACTTGCTGTGTGAAGTTTT